>DASWMZ010000036.1:0-1550 GCA_036399495.1 Pedobacter sp. | reverse complement strand
CCAATTTTTTTGCCGCGCTTTTAGCTAGTTTAATCCTCTCTTCTGCACTCATTTTGTCATTTTTATAATTAGTAATTTCATTACATTCTTGCCCTTCCATATTGTTATTAATGTAATAAAACCACGTTTCAATATTTCGGGCTGGCACAAAAATAGCAACTTTATCGTCACGCAGTCGCGGATCTTTGTTTAAATTACCTGCGGCTTCATCTAATGCTTTATGTAAAAAACGCATTTTATCAGACACGCTATCTTCATCAGCATCAATCATTACCACTACAGCAATATTTCTGTACTTACGTGTTCTATAACTTTTCATAAGAGCTGGATAATGCTCGACTATCGAAGCATTGTTATTCTCAATTACTCTCCCTTTAGGATTGCCATAGTCTTTAATTTTGCGATCGTCCAAGCCCCGGCAGATTAGATATTCTCTGATAAATCGCTCTTGGTCAATATCTTCACAGAGAATTGTTACTTCTGGTAAATCATCTCTACTCGTCATAAATCCATCCAAGTTCTATAAGCTTAGCAACTGATAAACCTTCTTCTTCAGTATCAGTAATTCGCCGCACGCGGACAGCTTCATTATCTTTTCGTTCAAACCAATAACCTGAATTGCTAGCTAAGTAATTAATTAATGAGGGGTGGTGAGAAATTAACATTGCTTGTGCTTGATTTTCCAGACAATAGTCCATCACCCTACCCCACCAAGGTTTTATTTCCGGTAAAGCCAGGAAATTTTCTGGTTCATCAATACACAAAGTAAAATTATCATCAGGAGAACAATATATTAAGGTGTATAGAGCAATTAAAGCTTTTTGACCATGTGATAATTCATTAAGCCTATAAGCAGCCTTGCTGGGACGGGTAAAAGATGCTGACAAAATCCTAACATCACCGGATTTAGAATTTTGAAATGAATCAAATCCTTGGATAATCTTTTGTAATTCCAGCGTTAATTTAAGGATTTTACCTTGAGATTCTTGAGATAAATAGCTGTACCAAGCTGCATAATTTGACATATCCCAGTTAGGTGAACTTTCCTCCTTAAGGCTTTCTGATTCCATTATAAAAGGATTGATCTGTACAATAAAAAAGTTAGAAATCCGTTTTTTGAACCATGTAAGCTTTAGATTGTCAGGCCTCTCATAAATAAAACCAATGCCAGAACGCGACCAATCAAAGAACGGCAAGAAAGGACCTTCGCGATCTGGATCGTCATTATACAGCCTAGCTTGACCTACAGGCATACCTCTATCGCCTGCATCAACCCAGAAATTAAACAGAGGTTGTCCGTCAAAAGTTAAGCTTTCTAGTCGCATTCTAGGAGGTGCATAGTCTCCTTGATGTTCGATCTCTAGGGTATATTTATAAATGCCACCATTTCCTTCAATATCTAATTCAAATTTTTGAATGTTTGATTTTTGCCATCTTGTTAAATCCTTGCTTGCAAACAAATCTGATACTTTATAATCTTGCTGGAAAGCTTGATCGCCTAAAATAAATTTCTGTAGTTTTCTTAAAACCTCGAAAACGGTAGTTTTGCC
>DASWMZ010000035.1:0-40283 GCA_036399495.1 Pedobacter sp. | reverse complement strand
TGTAAAAAAGAAAAGGTTGAAGAGAATAATAATATTTATAGAAAATGGATAATTGTAGACGAATACTATGGCTACCTTAATGGTGGTAACTTTCGATGGAATCCCGTCCCTTCAAATCATTTTTATCCATTTATATATATACTGAATTTAATAAGGATAAAACCAATAAAAGGACAGAATCTGGATCTACTCGTGAATGTTTAGGAACCTTCGAGCTATTAAAAACCGACTCATTGAAACTGAATACTAATTGCAATATAGGAGTAGCCGCTAATAAGGTGAGCGAATTAACTATTACAACACTTATAATTGATTATCAAGTTAGAGTGGGGGGTAATTAGAGAACGTTATAAGGCAATAAAGTAAAATTCTAAAGTACTTAATCGAACTGTAATTAATTCAACTTTAGCCTCTAACATATCGCCAAAAAATCTTGATAAGCTAACTTTATGCCATCTTCCAGTTCAACTTTATGCCTCCAACCAGTTGAGTGAAGTTTCGAAACATCCATCAACTTCTTCGGAGTTCCATCAGGTTTAGATGTATCGAATTCTAATTCGCCTTCAAAACCTACCACTTTCTTGATCAGTAAAGCCAGGTCTTTGATAGAAATATCTTCGCCCGAACCAATATTGACTAATTCAGATTCATCATAATTTTCCATTAGATAAAAGCAAGCATCTGCGAGGTCATCAGCAAATAAAAATTCTCTAAACGGTCTTCCCGATCCCCAGACAACTACTTTATCACTACCGTTCACCTTGGCTTCATGAAACTTCCGAATTAGTGCAGGCAATACATGGGAATTTTGAGGATGATAATTATCGTTGTACCCGTAAAGATTAGTTGGCATAACCGAAATGAAATTGCAACCGTATTGCGCCCTGTAAGCTTCGCACATTTTAATTCCGGCAATCTTTGCGATAGCGTAAGGTTCGTTTGTTTCTTCTAACAATCCGGTAAGCAAATATTCTTCTTTTAATGGCTGCGGAGCTAATTTTGGATAAATGCAGCTTGATCCTAAGAACATTAATTTTTTAACTCCTTGTAAGTAAGAATTATGGATAATGTTATTTTGGATCATCAAATTATCGTATAAAAATTCGCCACGGTAGGTATTGTTAGCGATTATACCACCAACTTTAGCGGCGGCAAGAAAAACGTAATCTGGCTTTTCCATTTCGAAAAATTCGGCTACAGCTACCTGACTACGTAAATCAAGCTCTTTCGAACCTTGGGTTAAGATGTTCGAGTAGGCCTCATTTTGCAGTTTTCTTAATATGGCCGAGCCGACCATTCCACGATGCCCGGCGATATAGATTTTAGCGTTCTTTTCCACTTTGTTTCCTCTAGCTACAAAGATAAAGTTTTATTTTTGGGCTAAATTTATGGGTAAAGATAAATTAAGACGATTTGCTGAGATAGCAACATTTGCAAATGTAAAACAGTTGGATGAAGGGAAAGTTCTAAAGGGGAACTGGGCTTCACTACAGTTTAATAATAACAACCCCGTGATTTTAGAATTAGCCTGCGGAAAAGGGGAATATACCGTTACCCTTGCCAGATTATTTCCTGAAAAGAACTTTATTGGGATTGACTACAAGGGAAATCGGATATGGCGCGGCGCAAAAACAGCTATGGAAGAAAATATTTCTAACGTAGCATTTTTACGAATTCAAATAGAACACCTTTTGGAGTATTTCGCGGAAAACGAAATCGCTGAAATATGGATCACGTTTCCCGACCCACAGCCACAAGTAAGTCGTGAAAAAAAGCGTTTAACCTTTCCTAAATTTTTGGATAAGTATAAAGCATTATTAATTCCAGGTGGTCTTGTTCATCTTAAAACCGATAACGATCAGCTTCATGCTTATACTTTAGAAAAAGTGAGCGACCTTAATTTAAACCTCAAAATACGAACCGGAGATTTATACCATTCCCAATTTGCCAATGAGGTCCTTTCCATAAAAACCTATTATGAAAAGAAGTATCTTGTAAATGAGAAAAATATAAATTATTTGCAGTTTAGTTTTGAATAAGAAGGAGGAAACGTTCTACGATCGAGTTTACGAAGTTGCAAGATTGATTCCCGTTGGCAGAGTGACTTCCTACGGGGCAATAGCCGAATATCTGGGAACTAAGGGCTCGTCGAGAATGGTGGGTTATGCTATGAATGCATCGGGTACCGCTACGCCACGCGTTCCGGCTCACAGAGTAGTCAATAGGTTTGGAATGCTAAGTGGAAAAGGACATTTCCCTACTCTTAATTTGATGGAAGAAATGCTTAAAAGCGAGGGAGTAGAGGTGGAGGATAATCAAGTCAAAAACTTCAAAACGCTATTTTGGAACCCGAATGACGAATTAGCCTTATGAACCAAAATTTAACCCGCTGCCCCTGGTGCGGCTCCGACCCACTTTACGTCAAATACCACGATGAAGAATGGGGCAAAGAAGTTCACGATGATAATGTGCTGTTTGAGTTTTTGGTCTTAGAATCGGCACAAGCCGGATTAAGTTGGATTACAGTTCTCAGAAAAAGAGAAAGCTATCGCGAAGCATTTGCCCAATTTGACGCTCGCCAAGTAGCGCGGTTTACGAGCGAAGATGTCGAACGTTTACTTCAAAACCCGGGAATAATACGAAACCGAATGAAAATTGAAGCAGCGATCAATAACGCAAAGCTTTTTTTGGAAGTTCAACGAGAGTTTGGTTCATTTCGCAAATTTCTTTATTCGTTTATGCCGGAAGGTAAGCCAATAGTTAATAACCCGGCTTCCATAAAAGATGTACCAACGCGAACCGAAATATCAGACGAGATAGCAAAAGATATGAAAAAAAGAGGTTTCAAATTTTTTGGCACTACCATTTGCTACGCTCATATGCAAGCCACAGGAATGGTCAATGATCATATAACAGCGTGTAGTTTCCGTTAATCATAACAACAATTGCTTCTAATTTCCCAAGCTCAATAAATATGTACTTATTGCCGCCAAATCTTTTTCTGAAAGTCCAAGGCCTTCAGGGTCAGGCATGATGCTTGTCGGCAGTTGTTTTTTCTCCTTTACTTTTTTCACATCAAGCACTTGTTGCTTACCGCTCAAATCTTTAAGCACTATCGTATTGCCTTGCGAAAGCATAAACCCGTATACCACTGAATTATCTTGCATGGTAATTAACCAGGGTTCGTAACCGAAGGCAAGTGCGGCGCTCGGATTAATAATGGCATCTAATAAAGCCGGTTTGTCAAACTTTTTACGAATATTCGTTAGATCGGGGCCAATCGATGCTCCAACTCCTCCCACTATATGGCAGTTGCCACACTTTGTAGTGAACAGCACTTTGCCCGCATTTACATTAGCATTCATTTTCGCTATGAAATTAATCGAATAGTGCTTCTTACCTCCCGCTTTAATAAAATAGTCGCTGGCCATTACCCGCACTCCCTGATCCGGATTTTGCGAAATGGTTTCTGCGGTTGCTTGCAACAGTTCTTTACCAAGTTTTTTATCGGTTGCAAGCTTTACCAGAATTTTTCCTCCTGCAACGTCTTTTGCCATTTCTTTTGCTGCCGCAATTTTCTCCGTTACAGGCGTATATTCATCCAGCAACTTGACTTGTAGTTTTTGGATTTGAGGACTAGCTGCTTCTGCAACTTGTGCACCCTCTATTTTAGACCAGTCATAAAGCGAAAACCAGTCATTACTTTTTCGAAAGTCAATCCAATAGCTCGCATGTTCTTTAACATCCGTGAGTGGGCTTTTGGTGAGCTCGAGCATTGACTCAACACTTTGTTGAGTATTAATAAAAGCCAATGCAACAACTGCTCTCTTTCGCCCTGCTTCACTTATGCTATTACTATTTGCTCTTGCCCTCAAATCTTTAGCAGCTGAAGATGGATGCAAACGCCATGCGATTTCAGAAAATGAAGTACTCCATTTTAAGGGATCTTCGTCACCAATTGCCTTTTTTATCGCTGCATAAGTCTGTTCGTCTTTTCCTGTTGAGGCTATCCCGATTGCATTTAAATACCAAGGGTCAACGCCGTCAAATTGCTTGGCTAGTTTGACAATAAGAGCAGTAGTTTCGCTCTCAGGCAAATCTCGCATAGCGATAGCTGCCTCTCCTCTAACCGCCGAAGATGGATCATTTACTGCAATCTTTAAGATTTCAGAAACTAGGTTTGGTCGCTGCTTTAGTGCACGGAAAGCAGTTAAGCGAACGTTTTCATCCTGATCTTTTAATAAACTTTTAACCTCAGATATACCTTTATCGCCTAGCTGCGCAAGTAACCAAATAGCTCGTGCCTTGTAGAAAGGGTTATCTGAATTTAAAATTGATTTTATCTTTCCTGCTATCTTATCTCCTTGCTTCTGCAAAGCCAAAAAGCCCGAATACCGAACATTTACAGCTGGATTTAACAAGGCTTTTATTTGACCTTTAGTTGAGGATAAATCTATTTTTGGAGTTTTTAAAGTCTTTCCTGTTGGAGTGATGCGGTAGATTCGACCGAAGCCTTTTTTATCAAGCATTTGATGGCCCCCCACAACGGGATCGTACCAATCGGCAATGTATAGTGACCCATCTGTGCCTACTGAAATATCACTTGGACGGAACCACTTAGATTTTTGTTCAAATGTTTCTTTCCACTTATAGTCTTCGTCAACTGCTTTGTGAGTGGAGATGAAGTTTTTTCTATTTAAATCAAATCCCGCTCCCCGTCTTTTAGGTTTATAACCGTGTACCACGTTTTTTCCGGCTTCGCAGCTTAATAGCATTCCGGTGTATTGCTTACCAAAGGCGTCTCCTTCATAAACTACCACTCCCGTAGGAGAGCCTGGGCCAGTATTATCACCCGCCGGCATCACTCCAGGATCTTCCTGGTGCCATTGAGCCGTAAAAGTACTTTGGCCAGGGCGTTTATCTCCCCGCCAGTAGCGGTTGCCGCCGGCACTGAAAAAGCCTGCATTTCCGCCTTCCATTACATACGTGGTGCGGCAAGAAATTTCGTCATCGTTATCGCTCTGCCACATGTTGCCATAAGAGTCAAGAGCCAGTTCGTAAGCATTTCGAAAATTATGAGCCAGCACTTTTAGTCCTGTTCCGTCGGGATTTATCCTTAGTGCTAATCCTCCCACCCATATTTTCCCATCGTCACTAATTTTGCCGCCTTTGTTCTCCTGGTTGTAAGGGCTGCCGCCTGTATAGATACTTCCGGACCTTAATTTCCAGCCGGCTTTATCGGTTACTTGGTGCGGTCCGGCGTTCCCAATATTGAAGTACCATTTTCCATCGGGGCCGCCAATTAGTGAGTGTAAACTATGGTCATGGTCCTTACCGCCGAATCCTGTTAGGAAGACTTCTTTAGTATCTGCTTTATCGTCGCCATCCTTATCTGTGTAAATAATTAGAGAAGGAGCGCACGAAACAATAACTTTGTTGGCTACTACAGCAATACCCAGCGGTGCAATTAAATCCTCGTCCTCAGCAAATACTTTCGATTTATCACACTTTCCATCGCCGTCTGTATCCTCTAAAATCATAACCCTATCTCCCTTTTGATGATGATAGAATTTAGTAGAGTCATTATTGAAATTGCGATAATTTACAGCTTCGGTTACCCAAATCCTTCCTTTAGCATCAACATCCATGTTGGTAGGATTATAAAAATCTGGCGATTCTGCCCATACCGTAGCAGTAAAGCCTTTGGGAAGGTACAAGCCTGCATGAAAGTTGGACGAATCGAGTGATGGGATATCAGTATACTCTTTGTCCTCATAAGTCAGCTTGAAAGAAAATAAAAAAATAATGAATATACTGGAAAAGAATATGGATTGCTTCATTGTTTGGGGCTGATGGAAAGTTTTTTAACCACGTTTTGTTTCTGGGAATACCGGGCGTAAGTAATTTAGGTTTTTAACATAGCTTTCAAAAACGGGCTGGCCCTGTGGAACGGCACCCTCAATTTGCATCCATCCTTTGTAATCTATATCTTCTATCGCAGCTCGAACCTTTTTAAAGTCAACTCGTCCGGTACCTAAAATAAAGCCGTTCTCTTTCATGTGAAACTCGCAGATTTGATTTTTCTTACCTAACCATCTTATTTCGTCGTAGATGTTATAACCCATTTTCTCCGAATTACATACATCATAATAAACTTTAACATTTTCTGATGCAACTGCATCGATAATATGCATGTGCTCTTCGGCACTCAACCAAGATTCAATACCTAGTGTGATTCCCATTTTTTCTGCTTTCGGGGCAACTTGCTTAAGCCGCTCAATTACAACCTTTGTGCCCGCAGCATCGTTCTTTAGATCATTTTTATGGAAAAAAGCCAATAGAATTACCTTTATCTCCATGGCCTTTGCCACATCAATACTGTCGCTCACCCATTGTTCGGTACGTGGGTCAGATTTATAAGGAACGTGATTTAATTCGCCTATTCCCATTCCGGAAAACCTGACACCGAATTTTTTGGCCGCATCTTTATATGCTTGCTGAATTTCCGACCTGCGCAAGTGCAAATCGTTCGCTTCATTTCCCATATTAATTTGAAGTCCGTCCAGCCCGATTTTTTTAGCTAGTTCCATTCCCTCAACCTTGCTGTCCATCCCTATCGACCAGTCGCAGGCACCAATTTTGAACCATCGCCTACCTGACTCAAACCATTCATGAGCAGCCGAAAATTTACTCAAACCCAGTATAGCAGCTCCGGTAAGCCCGTGCTTTAAAATTTCTCTTCTTTCCATTTGGTTCAAATTGGTATAATTAATAAAATTAAACCTTGATAGTGGGATTTCCTACTACTATTTTCATTAAATGCAATCCTCTTTAAGCTTCCTTAGATTTTTCTGTAACAAATTTAAGGTGCTGACATGTTTCGAGAAACTGCTAAGTCAAATTGTTTATTAGCTATCGGCACGGGATTATCTAAGTATTGCTATTTTTGAAGAAACCGGCTTGAAGCCTGATATCAGTTAAATGAAGAAATTGTTTTTATTAGATGGCATGGCCCTTATGTACCGGGCGCATTTCGCATTAAGCAAAAACCCCCGTTTTACTTCAAACGGGATAAATACATCAGCTGTAATGGGCTTTACCAATACCTTGCTGGAAGTGCTTAAAAAGGAAAAGCCTACTCACTTAGCTGTGGTGTTTGATACCGATGCACCAACAGAAAGACATGTCGATTTTGAAGCGTATAAAGCACACCGTCAGGCGATGCCAGAAGATCTTTCGGCAGCTATGCCATACATAATTAAGCTTATTGAAGGGTTCAATATTCCGGTTATTATGTCAGATGGTTACGAAGCTGATGATATCATCGGAACACTTGCCAAAAAAGCTGAACAAGAAGGTTTCACGGTATTTTGCATGACTCCTGATAAGGATTTTGCCCAACTGGTATCAGAAAATATCTTCATTTACAAGCCCTCAAGAATGGGTAATGATATGGAGATTTTAGGTGTGCCTGAAGTACTTGCCAAATGGGAAATTGAGCGGGTAGATCAGGTAATTGATATCCTTGGCCTTTGGGGCGATGCCGTAGACAATATTCCGGGTATCCCCGGCATTGGAGAAAAAACTTCAAAGCTCCTTATAAAACAATATGGTTCCATAGAAAACATTATTGCCAACAGCCATGAGCTTAAAGGCAAAATGAAAGAAAATGTAGAGGCTTTCGCCGAACAGGGATTAGTTTCTAAAAAGCTGGCAACCATAATGCTTAATGCGCCAGTCGAGCTGGATGAAGAGGCTTTAAAAATCCATCCACCTAGCCGCGAAAAGCTGGAGCCGCTATTTGTAGAACTGGAGTTTCGTACCATCGGCAGGCGTGTGTTTGGCGAGGAATTCACGGTAACCGAATTTCGGCAGATTAGCCACGGTCAGCAATTCGATTTATTTGGCAATGAACAAGAACAAGTTGTTGTCAAAACCGAAACCATTATAGAGCAGGCTCCGGCTTCTAAAAACATAGAGAATACACCACACGATTATCAATTAGCTGATACCTCAGAAAAACGCAGCGAGTTAATAAAGATGCTAAGCACTCAGCCATCTATCTGCTTTGATACTGAAACAACCTGCTTGGATGCCAACAATTGCGAACTGGTGGGTTTATCATTTTCCATTAAGCCGGGAACCGGTTGGTATGTTCCCATTTGTGAGGACCAACCTGAAGCGTGCGAAATCGTTCTCGAATTTAAAGAGCTTTTTGAAAACCCTTCCATCAAGAAAATCGGTCAGAATTTAAAGTATGATATCCTGGTTTTAAACTGGTACAATATAAATGTACGCGGCGAACTGTTTGATACCATGCTGGCACATTACCTCATAGATCCGGATACGCGACACAACATGGATATACTCGCCGAGAATTATCTTGGATATGTTCCGGTTTCTATTACCTCTTTAATTGGCGCGAAAGGGAAAAACCAATGCACTATGCGAGAGGTGGAGATTGAACGGGTGAAAGATTACGCCTCTGAGGATGCCGACATCACACTTCAGCTAAAAGAAATATTTGAGCCAATGCTCGAAAAAGTTGGTGCTTCAAAACTAGCACACGACATTGAAAATCCCCTGGTGTATGTTTTGGGCGCAATGGAACGCGAAGGTGTCAAGATCGACCAACAAGCTTTGGCAGAATATTCGGTGCAGCTAGAAACTGACATTAAAATTCTTGAAAAAACGATTTATGAGAAAGCGGGGGTGCGTTTTAACATAGCATCGCCGAAGCAACTAGGAGAAGTTTTATTCGACAAGTTGCAATTAGACCCGAAAGCGAAGAAAACCAAAACAGGCCAATATCAAACGGGGGAAGATGTGTTAACAGCTCTCGCCAATAAGAGCGATATCGCTAAAGATATTCTTGATTTCAGGCAACTGCAAAAGCTAAAATCCACTTACGTGGATGCGTTACCATTGCTGATACATCCAAAAACGGCACGCGTTCACACCTCCTATAATCAGGCAGTAGCCGCAACCGGGCGATTAAGTTCAAACAATCCAAACCTTCAAAATATCCCGATAAGGACAGAACGTGGGCGGGAAGTACGACGTGCATTTATTCCCAGAGATGAAGATCACCTAATCATTTCTGCGGATTACTCGCAAATTGAACTGCGCTTAATTGCTGAAATTAGTAAGGACGAAAATATGATGGAGGCCTTTTTACAAGGACTCGATATTCATACAGCAACAGCATCAAAAGTTTATGGCATCGCCTTGGAAGAAGTAGATTCTACTCAACGAAGAAACGCGAAGGCTGTCAACTTCGGAATTATTTACGGGCAGTCGGCTTTTGGCTTATCACAAAGCTTAGGCATTCCGCGCAAAGAAGCTGCAGATATCATTGAGCAATATTTTAATCAGTATTCTGGCATTAAGCAATACATGAGCAATACGATGAATTTTGCCAGAGAAAATGGGTATGTCCAAACGCTACTGGGCCGTCGACGATACATGCGGGACATTAATTCTGCCAACGCTACAGTTCGAGGCTTTGCTGAACGTAACGCTATAAATGCACCAATTCAAGGCTCGGCAGCCGATATGATTAAAATTGCGATGATTGATATTCATCGTGATATGCAGGAGCAAAAACTTATTTCCAAAATGACGATGCAGGTGCATGATGAGCTAGTTTTCGATGTCCATAAATCTGAAGTGGAGCAGGTAAAAGCGATCATCCAGGAGCGTATGAAAAATGCTTTAAAAACTACAGTCCCTATTTTAGTGGAAATTGGTCAGGGAAGTAACTGGCTCGAAGCACATTAAAATTTTTAACAAAAACCCGTCACAAATCGACGGGTTTTTTGTTTAACAGAAAAAATTTTCCTTACATTTCAAAAATCCAAATTAAAAGTATCTTACATGAATGTGATCCACCTGAGTGCAGAGTGTTACCCGGTTGCCAAAGTTGGCGGACTGGGCGATGTGGTGGGAGCTCTTCCAAAATATCAGCAAGCTGCAGGAATTTCCGCTATTGTGGTTTTGCCTTATTATGACAGGAAATTTGTTAAAGAGAATGATTTTGAAGTAATTTTTGAATCTTCAATAACCATGGGAACATTTGAGGGGCCTTTCCAGATATTGAGAGAAACTACTGAAAAACTAGGGTTCCCTCTTCATCTCATAAAAATTCCGGGTTTGTTAGACCGACCTGAAATTTATTGTTATCCCGACGAGACCGAGCAATTTGTAGCTTATCAATTGGCTTTCATGGAATGGCTGCTTCAATTTGAAGTTTTGCCCGATGTAATCCATTCGCACGATCATCATGCCGGCTTGATCCCTTTTTTCTTAACTCATTCCCCTAGATATACATCACTGTCAAAAATCGCAACCGTACTTACTATCCATAATGCACAATACCAGGGATGGATTGGTTGGGAAAAGCTTAATCTTCTACCTTATATAGATGTTTGGGAAGGCAAATTGTTAGAATGGGGGGACTGCATAAACCCGCTTGCATCGGCTGTTAAATGTTGCTGGAAGTATACTACCGTTTCGCCAAGTTATTTAAAGGAACTTGAAGTAAATTCAAACGGGCTTGAAGAACTTTTCATCACCGAAAGGGAAAAGGGCATTGGAATAATAAATGGTATTGACACAGATATCTGGAATCCGGAAATCGATCCAATGATTTCGGAAAACTACAGCGTTAAAACGGTAATGGCTGGTAAATTGGCAAATAAAAAGCTGGTTTGTAAAGAGTTTTTCCTGGATTATACCAAGCCTCTTATTGCTTTTATTGGCCGGCTTGTAGGCGAAAAAGGTGCTGATTTGCTCCCGGAGGCCATCACCCAAATATTGACCAAGTATAAAGGGAAAGTCAATATCCTGATTCTCGGCTCGGGGGAAAAAGAAATTGAAGAAGAGCTGGCTCTTTTAACCTCAACATTCAAAGATGATTACAATGTTTTTATCGGTTACCATGAAGCATTGTCGCACCGGATTTATGCTGGCGCGGATTTTTTGATAATGCCCTCTCGTGTTGAACCATGTGGTTTGAACCAATTATATTCTTTGCGCTATGGAACTATCCCCTTGGTAAGAAGTACCGGTGGTTTGAAAGATACAGTGATAGATGTGACCGAAGAAGACGGTTACGGAATATGCTTTGAAGATGCAGATGTAATTAGCATTGTGAATGCTGCTGAGCGCGCAATTGAGATCTATCAAAACTCCACGCAAGTGCAATTGTTACGTAGCAGAATGATGAACCTTAATTATTCATGGCATCAGTCCGCGGCGCAATATATAAACCTCTATACCAATCTTAAATCTCTATAAATATGATGTCTAAAGTTCTTGCAGTTATTCTTGGTGGCGGTTCCGGAACCCGCTTGCAGCCACTTACTGCTACCCGCTCTAAACCCGCAGTTCCAATTGCAGGTAAATATCGTTTAGTTGATATTCCAATTTCCAATTGCCTTAATTCGGGCATCGACAGAATATTTGTGCTTACACAATTTAATTCGGCATCGTTAAATAAGCACATTAAAAACACGTATCACTTTAATATTTTCAGTACGGCTTTTGTTGATATTCTTGCGGCAGAGCAAACACCAAACAATTCAGGCTGGTTTCAGGGAACGGCCGACGCTGTTCGCCAGTCGATGCATCATATGTCGCCTTTCGATTTTGACTATGTGCTTATCCTATCGGGAGATCAATTATATCAGATCGACTTTAACGACATGATAAAGAGTCATATCGACCGCAAGGCCGAAGTTTCGGTAGCAACCATCCCGGTAACGGCTAAAGATGTACCAGGGTTTGGTATTATGAAGATTGATAAAGACGATCTGATCACTGCGTTTGTGGAAAAACCAAAGAGCGATTTCGAGGAATGGAAATCGGAAGTGGGGCCGGAAATGGAAGCCCAGGGGCGCGTTTACCAGGCATCAATGGGTATTTATATTTTCAACAGAAATGTACTTTACGATACATTAACCAATGACCCTCATACTGATTTTGGAAAGGAAATTATTCCGGAAGCCTTAAATAAAAATAAGGTGATAAGTTACCAGTACGACGGTTACTGGACAGATATTGGT
The DNA here is from genome assembly GCA_036399495.1 of Pedobacter sp. GTDB lineage: Bacteria > Bacteroidota > Bacteroidia > Sphingobacteriales > Sphingobacteriaceae > Paradesertivirga. The sequence goes on along the minus strand of DASWMZ010000035.1, from coordinate 28,218 downwards.
ACCATTCCCTCTTTCTTTGAAGCAAATATTGGCCTTACGGATGATATACCTGAATTCAATCTTTTCGATGACAAAAACACCATCTTTTCAAGACCACGAATGCTCCCACCATCAAAAGTTCAGGGGACCACGCTTGAAAGAACTGTTATTGCCGATGGTTGTATTATTCAAGCAAGCCGCATTGAACGTTCTGTTGTAGGTATTCGTACCCGGATAGGACGCGGAACCACTATTGAGTATTGCTATATAATGGGAAGCGATTATTACCAGAGTTTGGAACAGTTGGAGGAAGCAAAAAACAGCCAGACACCAATTATTGGTATTGGCGAACGCTGTTATATCAAAAATGCCATTTTAGATAAAAATTGCCGTATCGGGAACGATGTTAGAATTAATGGTGGCGCACATTTAACTGATGGCGATTATGGAAAGTACACCGTTAATGAAGGAATTGTGGTGGTAAAAAAAGGTGCTTGTATTGATAATGGCTCAGTGATATAATATTATAGGATCAGGATGTGAATACTCCATCCTGATTTTATTATCCTAAGAGTAGACTTTCTCCTGTTTACTCCTCATAAAAAACCCCCTTATAAACCCATATCCAAACCCACCAATATGTGCCCAGTAACCTACCCCTGAAGTTTCAGCGTCTTTTATTTCCAAAGTCTCCCAGCCAGCCATTACTTGCTGAATAATGTAAAATCCTAAAAACAAGAACGCAGATACTCGGAAAGAAAAGAAGATAAAAAGCACTCTGATTTTTGAAGAAGGGAACATTACCAAATATGCTCCCAAAGTTGCCGAAATAGCGCCCGAAGCACCAATACAAGGGATTGAACTTCCCTTTAAAACAAAACAGTGTACCAAGGCAGCTACTACTCCGCCCACCAAATAAAACATCAGAAACCGGAAACTACCGATGGTAACCTCGATATTATCGGCAAAGATCCAAAGGAAGATCATGTTCCCGATAAGGTGCATCCATCCACCGTGAAGAAACATACTAGTAAATAAAGTATGCAAATTTTGCCCCTGCCAGATTTGATTGGGAGTGGCTCCGTAGGTGTAAAAGAAATTCTGCATCTGCTCTGGGCTTAATTGCAGCTGCTGCCAAAAAATATAGCAGTTAAATATAATGAGCAGGGTAGTAAAAATGGGTTTTGATCGTCCCCTAACATTATCATCACCTATCGGGAAAAACATAAGTCTGGATTAATTAGAATTAAAACTTTAAAGTGATGATTTCATCCCACAAAAGTATTCTATTATACAGGTTAAATTAGTAAAAGTTTAGGTTGAACGGATTAAAGGAAAAGTACCTTATTTGACGAGCGAAAAGTTTAAAATCTTTTGCAACCTTAAAAATTTCAGCTCGTAACAGCAAATAGATATTTTATCGATTAAACTTTGCATCTTTACTAACTCTAAATTATATGATTCTGTTCTCCTCAACTAAGAAATCAAAAGCACAAATAGCACTGATATTCACATGCTCTAAGGTGCAGCCGTCTAACTGGAACTTGCGTTACACTTTCTTAAACTAATAAACTAACTTTTTAAATGCATGAAGACCAAGTCTGATCTTAATTTACGATCAGCTTGTAGCCTTTCCCGTGGACGTTTAAAATTTCGACTTTGGGATCGTCTTTTAAATACTTCCTTATTTTACTGAGAAAAACATCCATACTGCGGCCATTGAAATAGTTATCATCATGCCAGATACTAAGCAGTGCTTCTTCGCGAGTGAGAACCGTATTTTTCTTAATACATAATAACCGCAACAGTTCGGCTTCTTTAGTTGATACCTTTTGCTGGGCATCATCTCTCCTGATTATCTGGTTATGGTAATCGAATAAATAATCGCCAATTTCAAACTTATCCATTTCGACGGAAGTACTTTTTTCCTGGTTCGCTGCTCTCTTCAACAATGCATTAATACGTAACAATAACTCTTCAATACGGAAAGGTTTGGTAATGTAATCATCGCCGCCCAAATTAAAAGCTTCAGACTTATCCTCCATCATTGCTTTCGCGGTAGCAAAAATGATAGGCACATCAGGATTAATTTTTCTGATATCCTTCCCGAGAGTGAAGCCATCTTTTTTAGGCATCATTACATCTAGAATACAAATATCGAAACGCTCTTTAGTAAAAGCTTTAAAGCCGAGATCGCCATCAGTAGCCAAAACAACTTCGTACTTCCCTTTTAATTGAAGATAATCTTGCAAGATTAAACCCAGGTTCGGGTCGTCTTCAACTAATAAAACTTTTTTCTGTTTCGTACCGGCGCTGTCTTCCATGGCTTATCTAGATTAGAGGGATTGTTATCTCAAATTCAGAGCCATTTTCCTTCTCACTTTTCGCCTTAATACTGCCGTCGTGACGTCTGATGATATTATTTACATAACTTAATCCAAGTCCAAAGCCTTTAACGTCATGTAAATTACCTGTCGGGATTCTATAAAATTGATCAAATATCCTGGAAAGCTGATCCTTACTAATTCCAATTCCTTTATCAGCAACTCTGATGATAAGATTTCTTCCATAGGTCAAAGTTGTGATCGAAATTTCGGGAGTGTCATTGCTGTATTTTAATGCATTATCCACCAGGTTATAAATTACATTACTTAAATGGAGTTCGTCTCCATTAACGGTTGCCTTGTCAGCGTCAAGATGGAGTTTAATAATCGCTTCCTTCTTTTGAAACTGAAGCTGCATACTGTCGCAAACCACTGAAATCAATTCATTCATGTCAACCGGTTTGAAATCTAACTTAAGATCTCCCTTGTCGATTTTTGCAATATTTAATACCCGTTCGATATGATTGCCGAGGCGCACATTTTCGTCATAAATAATTCCCGCCAATCGGGTTATCCTGCTTTTGTCTTCTGTAATCTCGGGGTCTTTAAGTGCCTCACTAGCGATCATAATAGTAGCCACAGGTGTTTTAAACTCGTGGGTCATATTATTAATAAAGTCCGTTTTCATTTCTGAAATTTTCTTTTGTCTGATGATGAGATGAATAGTGAAACCAAAGCAGAAAAGTAAGATCAACAAAAGTGCCGCCGACGAACCCATCATAAATCCCATATTTGAAAGTATAACAGAGTTTTTATTGGGAAAAGTCACCATCAGCATTCCTGCGTCACGGATCATATCGTTAGGGAAAAGAACAGTTTTATATGTGTTTTCCGGCTCAAAATCGACGGCCATCGAAGCATTTCTGAATATAAGTGCGCCAAATTTTCGTGCCGAGGCAACCTGATAAGCATAATAGGAGTTGATGCCTGCATTCTGAAATTCAGCGCGCAACATAGAATCGAGATAAAGCGGATTAATGCGTTTTTTTAGAGGGACATTTACTTCGCTTAGTTCTGTTTCCAAATCTTCAAAAACAGCTTTTTTCTTTTCAGAACGGATTGAATCCTGTATTTTAGCTACTCGCTTCTGTTGAGAAATTTTCACCTGCTGAAGTTCACGCAAGGCAGAGTTGCTTAACTTTCTTATTTTAACCTTTTGAAGAGTTCTTACTTGTTCACCACGTGCAGGGTCGTAATAAATATACCTGATGATTGAATCTTTTCTTTCAGGGCTGAAAATTCTGGATTTAGGACTAACGCTGGTAATCTCCTGACGATGAATACGGCCAAACCCGTCATCGTATTCGGCAACGTCTATCTTAACATCATAAAGCTCAGGTTCAGGTTCATAGGCAGACATTTCCTTAAACGCTACTATTTCGTGACGTGCCCGGAAAATACTATCTTTAATATTAAATAAGCTGTCGGCTCGTTTTTGCTCGCGAACTAACAAAGCCGCTCGTTTCTGTTTGATTAAACGCTCTAAATTTAGGGGTTCTTCTTTAGATAGATTTTTAACTGCTACACTTGGAACGCTATTTTGAGGATCTTTTCTTTTAAAGCTCTTATGATGATTTCGTTTCTTTAAGAAGTCGTAGACCTCATACTTTTCAACCTTTGCAGCAACCTTATTTAACGATTCATTAACCGACTGATCAAACAATTGAGACTTTAACGTATACGATTGCTTCAGAAAATATAACTGCATAGCCATAACGCCAAGCAAAGCAATGCTCATTAATCCGATTATCAGGCTAATACTTTTTTTCTTCATCTCTTAACAAAAATACACAAGAGCTACTTGGACATCTGGCTTTTAACATTATTTAACAACATTCGCAAAGCATTTAGTATAAATCTCAATCGGCGAAAGCTTAGAAATAAAAAATGGCCCTAGCCGGCCATTTAAAAAAATTAAGAAGCTTTTATACTTAGAATCTAAAACCCAAACCAATAGATGCTCTTACACCAGCCCAAGGACCACTAATATCTGCACGAACGCCCGTATCTTTAGCGTCAACCTTAATATCAACCTGAGGGATGTCAAGGTCCCCTAATTCTTCTTCCAATGCCTGTTGCTCTTTAGCAGTCAATGTTTTAGAACCTTCCAAATATCCTTTTGAGGTTCCGTATTGCGGACCAAGTATCGACCAATCTAAATAAATCAGCTTGCTTAACTTCCACTGGGCACCGAATAAAAGCCCACCTGTGGTAGTCTTCAACTCGCCAGTTAATGGAATTGTTGATTTCTTAGTATTTCCGGGGGTTGTCTCAAACTCATACTCGAAGCTCCCAAGTTCCGCTGTATATTTTGCAAAACGAGCAAATGGTGCGATATAAAATCCCCTGAAAACCCCTCTCCCAAAGTAGAACTTTATCTCTGGCGTAATTGCAGTGTTTCCCGTTTTTAAGTTGTCAAGATGTTTAAAGGTTTCGGGGTCGTCAATTACACTTTCAAAATTGCTTTTAAAAGGTAATTCGCCTTTCGGCATAACACGATATCCTATTCCTACGGCGATTTTTCTTCCAATTTTACGTTCGTAGCTTAAGGAGTAAGTATTTAAGGCAAGTGATGTTTAAACTTACTTTGGCAAGATTTTTACCTATTCCCTTAATTTTTGTAGTGTCGGTTTGGGCGTTTGATGTTGCTGAGATAGCAACAATGGAGAGTGCAATAAAAGATTTTGTAAAGTTTTCATGCAATAAAGTTTTGTTTAAGTTTCTTTACGTAATCATAAAGAAATTTAATCGCATTACGTATGGACAATCTATTGGGTTATAAAAATTTTAGCAGATCCTCTAAGTGCATTCCCCTGGAGCCTTTTATCAAAATTGAGGCGTTTTGTAGTGGGTTGGCGGTGAGATAATTGGCCACTTCATCCGTGGTTCTCAAAAATAATGCGGTGTCACGTTTGCAATTGAAAAAGTTTTCTCCTGCAAAAATCCGCTCATCCGCATTTGTATTTACTGCCTTATCAACTATAGCTTGGTGTTCAACCAGCGATTCATCTCCCAACTCAAACATATCTCCTAAAATGATAATTTTATTGCCCGCTTGTAGGTTTGCAAAATTATCAAGTGCAGCCGCCATGCTGCTGGGGTTAGCATTATAGTAATCGCAGATTAAAGTATTCTTCTCGGTTTTTGTTATTTGTGAGCGATTATTGCCCGGAACATAAGAATTTAAACCAATATTTATTTCTTCGGCACTTAGGCCAAAATGTTTGCCAATTGCAATAGCCGCCAAAATGTTTTCCAGGTTATATGGGCCGGTTAAATTGGTTTTAACGCGATGGCGTTCATTTTCAGCTATCCAATCGATTACTAAAAACGGATCGTTCTCTACAAGTTCACCCTTCAGATTAGAATCAGTGCTGGTGCTATAATGAAAAATATTTTGCAACTGCCTTTCGTCGGCCATTTTTTTAAGACTAGTGTTATCCTGATTAAGAAATACTAATCCTGAATTTTCCTTTAAAAAATCATACAACTCACCTTTTCCTTTTCGTACGCCTTCTATACCACCAAAGCCTTCCAAATGCGCCTTCCCAATATTTGTGATCAAACCCATTGTTGGTTCTGTAATTCTGCAGAGAGCTGCAATTTCTTGCTGATGATTAGCGCCCATTTCTATAATTGCTATTTCAATATCGCTACCAATAGCCAAAATTGTCAAAGGAACGCCTATGTGATTATTAAGATTCCCCTGGGTTGCATAGGTTTTGTATTTCACTGAAAGAACTGAGTTGATTAGTTCCTTCGTTGTAGTTTTTCCGTTAGATCCGGTTATACCGATAAATGGGATTGAAAGCTGTCTTCTATGATAGCTTGCAAGTTGCTGAAGTATACTAAGAACGTCGTCTACCAGGATGGTTTTGTTATTAGTTTTAAAATCTGGATTATCGATAACAGCAAAAGCAGCACCTGTGTTAATAGCTTGTTCCGCGAAAGCGTTACCGTCAAAGTTCTCGCCTTTTAAAGCGAAATAGATACTACCAGTATTCACCTTACGTGAATCGGTAGAGATTTCAGAATGTTGTAGGTAGATTTTATAAAGTTCTTCAATTTGCATATACGCCGCCTTTATGCAATAATATTAAATTGTAAATAATTGTTAGCAGCATCTGCCTTTTTATAATCCTTAATTACTGTTAGATTAGTAAAATGAAGAAATTTTTTTCGCTGTTTTTCTACCTGGTATGTCTTCAACCCGTTTTTGCTCAGCAAATAAAATCTCCAACACAATTCTTAGGCTATAATCTTGGCGAAAGATTTACCCCCTATTATCGTGTCATCGAATATTTTCAATACATTTCAACTGCATCAAAAAACGTTAAGCTTCGTGAGTATGGGAAAACCAACGAGAGCAGGCCTTTACTGGTTGCTTTTATCGCATCGGATGAAAATATAAACCGCTTGGAGGACATCAGAAATAATAATCTCCGCCTTACCGGGATTAGTGAAGGAGCAGCAAGCACCAAGCAACCTGCAATTGTGTGGTTAAGTTATAATGTGCACGGCGATGAAGCGGTTTCAACTGAGGCTTCGATGAAAACGTTGTACGATCTCGTTGATCCTCAGAATTCAAAAACAAAAGCTTGGCTTTCAAACACGATAGTAATAATAGATCCTTGCTTGAATCCGGATGGCCGCGAACGTTATGTCAATTTTTATACGTCGGTTGCCAATTCTGTAGCTGACGCCGCTCCTTACAGTCGCGAACATATTGAACCCTGGCCCGGCGGTCGTTCTAATCATTATTACTTTGATTTAAACCGTGATTGGGCCTGGCAAACCCAGGTAGAAACGCAGAGCCGGATGACACTTTACAACCAATGGCTGCCTCATATTCATGTTGATTTTCATGAGCAGGGGATTAATGACCCATACTATTTTGCTCCTGCTGCAGAGCCTTTTCACGAAGATATAACTAAATGGCAAAGAGAATTTCAAACCACCATTGGTAAAAACAATGCCCGATACTTCGATGAAAAGGGGTGGCTTTATTTTACTAAAGAACGATTTGATCTACTTTATCCATCTTATGGTGATACCTACCCAACATATAATGGGGCCATAGGGATGACTTACGAACAAGCAGGTTCTGCAGAAGCGGGACTAGCAGTGGTAACAAATACTGGCGATACTCTTACTTTGAAAGACCGAATCGAACACCATACTACTACGGGTTTATCTACCATCGAAGCAACGTCGTTAAATGCTAATCGGGTAGTAAGCGAGTTTGAGAAGTTTTTCGCCACTAGTAAATCCAACCCTTCCGGACAATACAAAAGTTATGTGATTAAAGCGGATAATTCTGACAGGTTAAAAAACCTGGCGTCGATGCTGACAAAAAATGGAATAGTATTCGGATACGGTTCATCGAAAAATGCAAACGGCTTCAATTACTTTACAGGTAAGACAGAAGGCTTTGAAATCGACAAGTCTGATATGGTAATAAGCGCCTACCAGCCGAAATCGATTTTAGTTAAGGTACTCTTCGAACCTCAAACATTTATATCCGATTCTGTTACTTATGACATTACCGCCTGGGCACTTCCATATGCCTATGGCTTGAAAGCTTATGCAAGTAAACAGGTTCTTAAACCTATCTCTTCAAATTTAAATTCAGAATCAAATCCAATACAAACTGCTAAAAACGCCGTAGCTTATGTTGCCAATTGGGGCTCGGTGGCCGATGTTGGCTTTTTAACCCGTCTGCTGAAAAACAATATTAAAGTTCGTTACTCAGAAATGCCCTTTGAAGCAGCAGGTAAAAAATTCAATTCAGGCTCATTAATTATTACACAAGCGGGTAATGAAAAGTTAGGAAGCACTTGGGGGCTAACAATTAGAAACCTGGCCAAAGAAGCAGGAATTATTATTCAGCCAGTGCTAACAGGCTTTATGGAAAAAGGTGCAGACTTAGGTTCTGATAAAATAAAGTTCATTCAAAAACCCAAAATTGCATTGATCGGTGGGGAAGAATCTTCTTCACTTGCCTTTGGAGAGATTTGGCATTTCTTCGAGCGGCAAATCCACTATCCGCTTTCTGTTATCAGAGCTCAAGATGTTAAGCATATCAATCTGAACGATTTTGATGTTTTGATCTATCCTAATGGAAGTTATGAGGATTTGGCCAATGAAAAAATGCAATATTGGATTCAAAATGGCGGGAAACTAATTGCCATGGAAAACTCACTCACCCACCTTGCCGGGAAAAAAGGCTTTTCTCTAACCATGAAGGAGCCTGCCAAAAACGAAAAAGGTAAAAACCCTTATCAGCAGATAAAAAAGTATGAAAACCGGGAACGAGAAAGTTTGCAAAGCAATATTCCGGGCGCTATTTACAAAATCAATCTGGACAATTCACATCCGCTCGGCTATGGTTTCCCCGACTTTTATTTCACCCTAAAGCGTGACAGCAAAATTTACAATTACCTTGATGCAGGCTGGAACGTAGGCACACTTAAGCAAAATAATTACGTTACCGGATTTGTAGGGAACCAGACAAAAAAAACGCTAACGGATGGCTTATTATTTGGCGTGCAGGACATTGGAAACGGTTCGGTAGTTTACTTGGCAGAAGATCCTCTGTTTAGGGGTTTCTGGGAAAATGGCAAATTGCTTTTCAGCAATGCCGTTTTTATGGTAGGGAATTAAGATCTTTCGAGCTTGAGTTCTAACGCAAATTCAGTCAACGAGGATTAATCTTTTGTAGCCTCGATCGGATTAACAATTTCCGATAATCTTGCAATCGCATCATCAAGACTAGTTACGTTTTCGAAAGATATTCTAAGCGAGTTTTTCACTTCCTTCATATTACAATCGAACGGATTTTGCTGTACATACTGAAGCAGCCGTGTAAATTGATCTGTTTCAAAATAGCCCGATTGTTGATCAGAAATGAAATATCCTTTAAGTGAGTTCTTTTTGAAGGATATCTTTTCAAAACCAATTTCCTTACCCAGCCACTGTAGCTTCAATGTTTTTAGCAACTCACGCACCGGCCTTGGCACCGGACCAAACCTATCCTGAAGCTTCAACGCGAAGGCATCCAATTCTTCTTCTGTTTCCAGCTTAGATATTTCTGTATAAAGATTATACCTTTCGGTGATGTTAGTAACATAACTATCAGGAATTAGAACCTCCAGATCGGTATCGATCTGGGTAAAAGAGATAAAAGGTTTAGGTTTTTCATCCTTAAATAAATCCCTAAACTCATCTTCCTTCAACTCCTGAATCGCTTCGTCTAAAATTTTATGATACATCTCGAAGCCAATCTCAGCTATAAATCCACTTTGTTCGGCACCCAAAAGGTTCCCGCTTCCGCGGATGTCCAGATCGCGCATAGCAACATTAAATCCGCTTCCTAAGTCAGAGAATTCTTCTATGGCGCTTAAGCGTTTTCTTGCTTCGGATGTTAGCGTTGATAACGGAGGACTTAACAAATAGCAAAAAGCCTTTTTGTTCGAGCGCCCAACACGGCCACGCATTTGATGCAGATCACTCAAACCAAACATATGAGCATGATTAATAAGGATTGTATTCGCATTTGGTATGTCAAGGCCAGCTTCAATGATTGTGGTGGCTACCAACACATCATATTCACCATCAACAAATTTCAGCATCACATCTTCCAGGGCATCGCCGTCAAGTTGACCGTGTGCAATTCCGATTCGGGCCTTTGGGACCAGTTTCTGTATCAATCCACCCAGCTGAGCCAAGTCTTGGACCCGATTATGTATAAAGAAAACCTGTCCACTCCGATCAATTTCAAACTCTACCGACTCTTTAATCAACTGCTCGTTAAATACGTGCAATTCCGTCAATACCGGTTGGCGGTTAGGTGGTGGCGTTGATATGATTGATAGATCGCGTGCACCCATTAAAGAGAAATGCAGGGTTCGCGGAATTGGAGTGGCTGTTAAAGTAAGCGTGTCGACGTTCGCACGAAGGTGTTTCAATTTTTCCTTAACACCCACTCCAAATTTTTGCTCCTCATCGATGATAAGTAAGCCCAGATCTTTAAATTTAACATCCTTACTTACAATGCGGTGGGTGCCGATAATTATATCAACTTTTCCATCAGCTAGCTTTTGAAGAGTGTCTTTAATTTGTTTAGCCGATTTGAACCTATTGATGTAATCGATGTTGCACGGAAAATCTGCTAGCCTGGCACTAAAGGTTTTATAATGTTGTAAAGCCAAGATGGTAGTTGGAACCAAAATGGCGACTTGTTTACTATCAGAGACTGCTTTAAAAGCCGCACGAACTGCAATTTCTGTTTTACCAAAACCCACGTCGCCACAAACCAAACGATCCATTGGGTGCGGCGACTCCATATCTTTTTTTACATCAATCGTTGCTTTTTCCTGATCGGGAGTATCTTCATAGATAAAAGATGCTTCAAGCTCAGTTTGAAGATAAGTATCTGGTAGAAAAGCGTTTCCCGTTTGAGCTTTACGAACTGCGTAAAGCTTGATTAAATCGCGGGCAATGTCTTTAACTTTTTTTTTTGTGGTTTTTTTAAGCTTTTCCCACGTATCAGTTCCCAGCTTATTCATTTTAGGAACAGTACCTTCTTTCCCCGAGTATTTAGAAATGCGGTTAAGCGAGTTGATGTTGACATAAAGCAAATCGTTATCAGTATAAATCAGGCGGATCATTTCCTGCGTTTTACCGTTAACCTCAACTTTTTCCAAACCGGCATATTTGCCGATACCGTGGTCAATATGAGTGATATAATCGCCTGGCTTGAGTTCCTTTAGCTCTTTTAAAGTGATCGCCTGCGTGCGGGTATATCCTTTTTTAAGCTTGTACTTATAGTAACGATCGAAGATTTGATGATCGGTATAGCAAGCCAGCTTTTGCTCATAATCAATAAAGCCTTCGCGTAAGGAGGTATTGATAGAATTGAATTTTACTGTTTTGTCGATATCATCGAAAATGGCATATAAACGTTCGGCTTGCCTGGCTGAGTCGGTGAAAATAATATTAGTGATCTTCTCAGCTTCATTCTTCTTGATGTTATGAATGAGAAGATTAAAATCTTTGTTAAATGAAGGTTGGGGCCTTAGTTCAAATGATATGGTTTCGTCAGGCTGATAAAAAAACTGTTTGCCAAATTCAATAATGGCAAATTCCTTTAACTGATCGGCTACTAGTTTTTCATCTGTAAAACTAAACTTAGGATCAATCCAATCATGGTTTTGAGTCTTGGTGTCAGCCGGAAGCGCCTTCCATAAAGCCGTCGCTTTTTTATACCCGTCTTTTAGAACATCAAAGGTAAACTGAACGTCCTTAAACCAAACGCTAGTGCTTTTATCGATATACTCAAGCAGAGAAATGTTGTGTTCGGTCAGAAACTTCGACTGCACATTAGGCACTATCGTTAGACTTTTGACGTGCTCTTGCGAAAGCTGATCTTCAATTTGAAAAGTTCTGATGCTTTCGATGTAATCGCCAAAAAACTCAAACCGATACGGCAATTCATTTGAGAATGAAAAGATATCGACAATACCACCTCTTATTGAGAATTGACCGGGCGCATAAACAAAATCAACCCGCTCAAAATCATATTCAATTAGAAATTCGTTAATGAAATCAATATCGAGTTTATTTCCCTGAGAAATTTCAAGTGTGTTTTTTTCTAATGAATCGCGGTTTATTACGCGTTCGGCTAAAGCCTCCGGATAAGTAACAATTAATTTCCCAAACTCCGTTGAATGAATTAGCTCGTTTAATACCTCAGCCCGCTGAAGCACATTTCCCGGATCTGGCTGTGTAAATTCAAAAGGTTTTCTAAAGGATGAAGGAAACATTAAAATCTCCTTATCCATCAGATTTTCCATGTCGCTTTGGAAATAAGCCGCTTCTTCTCTATCTGGAAATACGAAAAGTAAATTACCGTGATTTAAGAAATATAATGCAGAAGCAATCATTGCATCGCTGGATCCAATAAGTCCCTTCAAGTGAACCCGAGGATTCCTTGAAGCGTTTAAAACTTTCGCCAAAGCAAGTACTCTGGCATCTGATTTATATAAATTTAAAATTTCCTTTATGTTCAAACCGCAATTCCTGGCGCAAATATACCAGCTAGACTTTGTTAATTTCAACTTTATAAAATGGATTTATTAGTTGCTTTTTAATAATTGAAAAACTCAAATCGGGGAATCTTCAAATATATTGTACATAAAAATATACAATGCAGTTCGCAGCGAATTCCTAAAAAACTGCCTTTTAGTGCTTTTAAACCTCTAAAAATCAGATAAAGCAAGTTTGGTGTGTTTTTTGAAATAACACTTGCGTAAATTAATTACTTTGTTATGAAACGGTCTAGAGAATTTAAAATCAAGTTATTTTGCATGTTTACTTGTATTTTAATGGGTGCATCAGTAATTAACTCTTGCAACACCAGCGGGTATCATTATGTTAATGTAAGTAAAGTGAAATAGGGAGTTTTCCTGCTTCGGTTAATGCGCAATATCTCCATTGCAATTAATATACTTCCATTTTATTTATTTATTTGAAATGGGGCACACACACTTGCATTTCATACCTTCTTATCAAAAATGTATGTTTTAGGAACATTTAACGCTAAATGGTGTTAGAAAAGTTAAACGACATTAATTATGAAGAATGCCTTGAAATACGGTTTACTTATCGGTGCTTTATCTGGCTTATGGATTTTATTGATGCACTTTTTAAATGTGTATGATCAATCTAAAGACGGCCCTTTAAATATAAATTGGATGGAATATCTTTCCGCACTAATTCCTCTTATCGGACTATATCTTGGTATTAAAAATTATCGTAATAACATCAACGGTGGCCGACTTGAGTTCTTTGAAGGCTTGATGGAGGGATTTAAAATTCTTTTAATTGGATTTGTGTTGTATGCGGCTGCCAGTAGTTTTTATCTGCAATACTCCAACTCCCAGTTATTAACGATGGATTATTACCAGCGTATTGGAGGAGCAGGTCTGGTGAGTATTTTATTTACGATTGTAATTTCACTACTTTTAATGAACAGACAACATAATTTGTAATTGAGATTATTTAAGCACTTCGAACTCGTCGCCTGGATAACCGCTTTAATATTTCTGGCCTTTACAAATCCCGGTCAACACCATTTTTCTTTATGCCCGTTAGAGAATTTACATATTATTTGGTGTCCGGGCTGTGGCTTAGGCAGATCGGTTGCTAGTATTCTTAGAGGTAATTTTATGGCTTCATTAAGTTATCACTGGTTTGGTTTCCCGGCATTGTTCATCCTGCTTAACAGGATTTTTATATTGTTGAAACCATCAAGAGCATACCGCCCACAAACCGAGGTGACTAATTGATCAAAAAATCTCAAGTCTCACTACTTAATATCTTTTTAAGAAAATGCTATATTGTGAACTAAAATCTAGGTGATGAACAATAGCGCGCTTTACAGCTTAAAAGGAATTACCTCTGAAGAATTTAAATATGTGCAACAAACCATGCATGGAATGACCGATCAGCAAGGCGAGCAGTTCATGATTTTTTATATGGACAAGCGTAAAAGTCCATCAGATATTTTGCTTTTTACGCTACTTGGATTTATAGTTATTGCTGGCGTTCAAAGATTTGTTATGGGCCAAATCGGGATGGGACTTTTATATTTTTTTACCGGAGGTTTATGCCTGATGGGCACAACTCTTGATGCTATAAATCATAAAAACCTGGCTAACGAATATAACAGAAAAATGGCGAACGAAATCACATTGATGGTAAGGTCTTAGTTGAAAAAATGAATGGTAGTGCAGGAAAGTGGATTATCTTAGCTGGCTTAATAATAGCCGTTATTGGAGTTATAATTTATTTCTTTCACAATAAACTGCATTGGATTGGTAACTTGCCCGGAGATATTAAAATAGAAAAAGAAAACTTCAGGTTCTATTTTCCCCTCACAACTATGTTATTAATCAGTTTACTTATAAATGTGGTGATACGCATTATTAAGTGGCTAAACTAATATTATGCCCGACTTATTAAACCCATTAAATCTTTTTGCACTAGCCTTTGAAGTTCTTATAAAGAGTTTATTTGTACTGGCAATTATTAAAACGCTTGATGAAATTAGTCAGAAAAATCGCAAAATCACTCCCGCGTTAGTGTGGTTGCTGGTTATTCCCGGCTTTAATGTGCTTTGGAATTTTTATGTAGCTATACGCCTTTCTCAATCTCTCAAAATTGAACTTGACGAACGCAACTTTGAAGTAAAAGGGCAACCCACGCTCATAATTGGTATAGCCTACGCGGCCATTTCTTCATCAGCATTATTTATTCCTCCACCTAAAGATATTCAAAACAGCCTGGTATATGGCGTTATAGGAATAGCTGCCATCATTACCTTCGCTCAATATTGGATGAAGATTATTTGGTACAAAAAAGTACTTCAAAATGATTCGGTCGAAAACACTGAAAAGGAACAATTATGAAACTTCAGGAACTTATATCATATCTTGAATATATTGCACCTTTATCTTACCAGGAAGATTACGATAACTCGGGTCTGATAACCGGCAACTCTGAATTAGAGGTGACTTCGGCGTTAATAAGTCTGGATTGTACTGAGGAGATTGTCGACGAAGCCATTGCAAAAGGTTGCAACCTGATTATTTCGCACCACCCGATCGTATTTAAGGGTCTTAAAAAGTTCAACGGTAAAACGTATGTAGAACGGGTGATTATAAAGGCCTTGAAAAACGATATAGCCTTATACGCCATCCACACCAATCTAGATCATGTGCAGCAGGGAGTTAACTCAAAGATCTGCGAAAAGTTAGGCTTGGTGGATGCACAAATCTTATTTCCTAAGGAAACCCTCTTATTTAAACTAACCACTTATGTCCCATCAGCATATGCAGATGCTGTGCGATCGGCTTTATTTCTAGCCGGTGCAGGAACTATTGGAAAACACTCCGATTGCAGTTTTAACGTGTCGGGATATGGAACCTTCAAAGCGTCTGAAAGTGCAAACCCTTTTGTTGGCGAGAAAGGTAGCGTTCATCGGGAAGAAGAGCTTAAGATTGAGGTGGTTTTTCCCTCACCGAGAAAAACAGCAATTATTTCTGCTTTGAAAGATGCTCATCCTTATGAAGAAGTTGCCTTTGATATTTACCAGTTGTCAAATGCCCATTCAGAGGTTGGTTCGGGGATGATTGCTTCGCTAGCAAATCCAATGGATGAAATGGAGTTCCTGAAACTGGTTAAAACGAAACTAAATGCTAAAGTGATCAGACATACTGCCCTAACAGGAAAACAAGTTACTAAGGTATCCGTATGCGGTGGTTCAGGAAGTTTTCTTTTAAGGAATGCAATAAGTGCGAAGTCGGACGCATATATCACCGGAGATTTTAAGTATCATGAGTTTTTTGATGCAGAAAATAAAATCCTGATTGCAGACGTTGGACATTATGAGAGTGAGCAATTTACCCAAGAATTGTTATATGAAATATTACAGAAAAAATTTCCTAACTTTGCACTCCATTTAACAGTATTTAATACAAACCCCATAAATTATTTAATTTAATGGAACAATCAGTAGAACAGAAGCTTAAGGCTTTATACGCACTGCAAAACATACACACACAGGTTGACAGGATAAAGCAGGTTCGCGGCGATCTTCCTATGGAAGTAGCAGATTTAGAAGACGAAGTTGCGGGACTTGAAACTCGTATTGAGAAAATAAAAAGTGAGTTGGATGATTACGAAGATGCTATCGTAACACGTAAAAATATGATCAGAGATGCTCAGGCAGCTGTGAAAAAATACGAAGCTCAATTAAATGATGTAAAAAACAACCGCGAGTACGACGCTATTTCTAAGGAAATTGAAATCCAGGGTTTAGAGATGCAGGTATGCGAGAAAAAGATTAAAGAATTGGGTTTTGATATTACTAACAAAACTCAAGTGTACGAGAACGCTGTGGCGGATATTGAAGGGCGTCGTAAAGACCTTGAAATAAAGAAGGCTGAGCTTGAAAATATCACAGCTGAGACTCAAAAAGAAGAGAATGAATTAGTGCAAAAAGCTAAGGAAGCTGAAGTTTTTATAGATGAGCGTTTGTTAACAGCTTACAACCGTTTACGTAACAACTCAAAAAATGGTTTAGCAGTAGTTACCATCCAACGCGATTCATGCTCCGGATGTTATAACCAAATTCCACCTCAAAGACAATTGGATATTCGTCAGCACAAAAAAGTTATCGTTTGCGAGCATTGCGGACGGATCTTAGTTGATGAAGCATTATCTGGCATTAAAGTAGAAGAGTTAGCATAAGATTTCTATTGATAAATTAGAAGCGGCTTTTTTAAAGGCCGCTTTTTTTATGCGCTTTGTTAAAATACCAAACTTTGGAAGGCGTTACGCAAATATCCAGCGGAATATCATATTCCTCAACTTCTTCAAAAGCCTGTTCTGGCTCGAAATAAGACACTCCGAGTTTCAATATATCAATTCTGCAGTCGGCTAAAAACCGATCGTAAAAACCTTTCCCATAGCCAAGACGGTTGCCTTTAGTATCAAAAGCAAGTAATGGCGCTATAACAGCATCAATTTCTTGAACTGATATCTCTGTTCCACATTCAGGTTCTGTGATTCCCCATTGATTCATCGCCAATGGAGTATCTTTCTCCCAAAGAATATGTGAGAGCGTATGCTCTACAAGATTGGCCTTAGGAAGCAGAAATTGTAGATGGGGATAGTCCATCTCCAATTTATTTTTCAATAACAAACTGTTAAATTCTTGCTTTCCGGTTATCGGATAAAATGTGTGGATGAACTTATGGTGAACGAAAGAGATCTCTTTAAAACGATCTACAATCTCGGTAGACAAAGCCTCCCGCTCATTGGGTGACAGCTCTTTTCTTTTTTGCAGATAGTTCTTTCTTAGGTAGATTTTATTCACAATTCTAAATTAATAAAAAAGCGAGCCCAAAAATGGAATCGCTAAGATCGTGTCATTATTTCCTGAAGTCTATTTTACCCGCTCTACGTATTCGCCAGTGCGAGTATCAACCTTAACCTTATCCCCAATATTGATAAACATGGGCACCTTAATTTCTACGCCAGTTTCCACTGTTGCATTTTTCAAAGCATTGGTCGAAGTATCGCCTTTTACGGCTGGTTCAGTATAAGAAATTTCTAATTCAACGCTTGTAGGTGCTTGAGCGATAATGGGCTCATCGCTTTCAAAAGCGATAATCACGTTCATTCCATCTTTTAAAAATCTAGCTTGATCACCAAATAAGAATTTAGGAATATTGAATTGCTCATACGTATTGTTATCCATCACCACGAAAAAATCGCCGTCATCATACAAGTATTGATAATCGTTAGTTTCAACACGACAAATTTCAACTTCTTCATCCGTACGAAAACGATACTCAACAAGCTTTCCAGTTTTAACGTTGCGCATTCTAGCCTGATAAAATGCGCGGAGATTGCCGGGGGTGCGGTGTAAAAATTCTTCTACCGTTACCAGCTCGCCATTAAATCTTAGAACGTTTCCACTTTTTACTTCTGAAGCTTTTGCCATATTATCATCTGTTAGGGTACAAAGATAATTGAATTGAGGTATGGATAAAATGGTTTTTAAAGTTCAAAGCCTATTTATAATCTGCCATTTGCAATTGATTCTGGCAGAAAAAATATTCGTGCTCCTGGTTAGAACATACAATTACAAGCCTGTTCTCAGTATAGTCCTTTATCAAATTCTGGTACCAGGTTACTGCCTGAGCATCTAAGTTCGATGCAGGCTCATCTAGCAATAAGAGCTCAGTATCCGAACAAATAGCAAGTGCTAGTTTGGTTCGCTGCTTCATCCCGGAGGAAAAATATTTCAAAGCCTTGTTTCCGGATGTTTTGAGATCAAGAAGATCCAACAGCTTTTCTTTATCTAAACCTTGAATATATTTTTTAAACCCAAAATGAAAATCGATCATCTCTGATAAGGTAAATTCTTCAATCAATTCCAGATAAGGAGCTACAATGGTTAGAGAATGATAAAGCTCTTCGGACTCGAGTTTTTTACTCCCAACTGTAATTTCAATTGTCCCTTCTGATTGACTAAGGCTTCCGGCGATGAGTTGTAAAAGCGTTGATTTCCCTGAGCCGTTGCGGCCTAGAATAGCATAAGAGCTGCCTTTCGTGAAAGAGTAGGAAACATTTCTAAATATCCAATCCCGGTTAAAGCGGCGGCCAATATCTTTGAGATGGATTTCCATAGTAGGTGGCGATTAGGCGCCGGAGAAACCTCGCATAATACCCCTGTTGGAGTTCCTGATGAAATCGAGTATTTCATCTCTTATTTCCGTTGGCTGCTTTTCGGCCTCGATGATATCAAGTGCGGCACTCACGTTATAATTCTTAACAAAAAGCGTTCTGTAAATATCCTGAATTTCATTAATGTCATCGGACGAATACCCTCTTCTGCGCAAACCCACAGAATTAATCCCGACATAAGATAAAGGCTCCCTTGCCGCCTTAACATAAGGAGGAACATCTTTACGAACGAGAGATCCGCCTGTTACAAAAGCGTGCGAGCCAACATTACAGAACTGATGGATAGCTACCATCCCCGCTAGTACAACATAATCGCCTACGGTAATATGTCCCGCAAGGGTTGTGTTATTTGAAAAAATACAATAATCTCCAACTTCACAATCGTGCGCAATGTGGCAATAAGCCATAATCAGGCAATGGTTACCAATTTTAGTTCTCCACCTGTCTTTCGTTCCTCTGTTAATAGTTACGCATTCGCGGATGGTAGTATTATCACCAATTTCAACAGTGGTTTCTTCACCTTTATATTTCAAATCCTGAGGTGCTCCTGAAATTACAGCTCCCGGAAAAATGCGGCAGTTTTTACCAATTCGGGCACCATCCATAATGGTTACATTCGGACCAATCCATGTCCCTTCGCCTATCTCAACGTTTTTATGGATCGTAACAAATGGTTCGATAACTACGTTGTCGGCGATTTTAGCTTGCGGGTGTATATATGCTAATGGTTGAATCATCCTTCAGTATTTTCGGTGGGTCTTCTAACAATCTGAGCCATTAATTCTGCTTCCACAACAATTCTCTCACCCACAATTCCAATCCCTTTCATTTGCGCAATCCCTCTTCTTATCGGAGCCAATAAATCACAATGGAAAATAAGGGTATCGCCAGGAACTACTTTATCTTTAAACCTGGCGTTTTCTATCTTTAGGAATAAGGTTATCCAATTCTCAGGATCTGGAACTGTATTTAATACTAATATCCCACCGGTTTGAGCCATTGCTTCAATCTGCAAGACCCCGGGAAATAACGGTGAACCCGGAAAATGTCCTTTGAAGAATTCCTCGTTCATGGTAACATTCTTCAAACCCACTACATGCGTTTTAGAGAGCTCAAGTATCTTATCGATCATGAGAAATGGCTGCCTATGCGGCAGTATGTTCATGATTTGAACGGTATCATACACCGGAGTTGCGTTAGGATCGTAACACTTTACTTTCTTTTTGCTGCGCTCCTTTTTGATCTGGGCCTTTATTTTTTTCGCAAAAGCAACATTAGCGGCATGGCCTGGTCTGGCCGCCATAATATGGCCTTTCAAAGGTACGCCCACCAAAGCCAGATCACCAATCATATCAAGCAATTTATGGCGGGCAGGCTCGTTTTGATGACGAAGTTCTATATTATTAAGAATCCCTTCTTTCGCTACACCAATGTCTTTTTTCTTGAATAATACTCCTAATTTCTCAAGCTCTTCTTTACTTACTTCCTTATCAACTACCACAATGGCGTTATTAAGATCTCCCCCTTTGATCAGATCGTGTTCTAGCAGCATTTCTAATTCGTGGAGGAAACAAAAGGTACGGCTGGAAGAAATTTCTTTTTTAAATTCTGAAATAGTGGTAATTGCAGCATGCTGACTACCCAGTACTGGAGAATTATAGTCGATCATGCAGGTAAAGCGATAGTCGTCTAATGGCATAGCCACCATTTCTACTTTACGTTCGGGTTCCGAATAATGGATATTATGAGGAATGTGGTAATACTCTCTCTCAGCTTCCTGATCAACGAAACCGGCAGCTTCAAGTATTTCAATAAACCGGATAGAGCTTCCATCCATGATGGGTGTTTCAGGACCATCAAGTTCGATCAAAACATTATCTACCTCTAACCCTACCAAAGCAGCTAAGACGTGCTCCACGGTGTTTACGGTAGCTCCATTTTGCGCAATGTTGGTTCCGCGTGATGTGTCGGTAACGTTATCTACATCAGCATCAATAACCGGCTGACCTTCAATATCAACTCGTTTAAATTTATAACCATGATTTTCGGGCGCAGGCTTAAAAGTCATGTTGACAGACTGCCCGGTATGAAGTCCGGTTCCTGAAATTGTAATTTCAGATTTAATCGTCCTTTGTTTAATCGTCATTTTATAAGATCAGCGATTTAAGTATTTTTTTCAGCAAGCTTGCGGTCAAGTTCCTCTACCTTTTTTTCTAAATCAGGCAATCTGTTAATTACAACCTGGGCACGCATGTGCTGATTGTAGGTAGTAGCAGGTGCGCCCGCCCACTTTTTGCCTTCATCTCCGATAGAACGACTAATGCCGGATTTTGCCTGAATCTGAGTCCCCTTTGCAATGGTGATGTGCCCAACAATCCCAACTTGTCCGCCAATTATGCAATTATCGGCAATTTTGGTACTGCCGGAAACTCCGGTTTGAGATGCAATGACGGTGTTCTCCCCTATTTCAACATTATGTGCAAGTTGAATCAAATTATCTAGTTTTACCCCTTTTTTGATAACGGTGGAACCCATGGTTGCTCTATCAATAGAGGTGTTTGAGCCAATCTCAACATTATCTTCTAAAATAACATTTCCAATCTGACTCACTTTTTTATAACTGCCATCAGCTTGAGGAGCAAAGCCGAAACCATCGCTGCCGATTACCGTGCTTGAGTGAATTGTAACATTACTTCCGATCTTACAATCGTAATAGATTTTTACCCCGGGAAAGATGGTGGTATTTGTTCCGATCTCAACATTATCTCCAATATATACCTGAGGATATATTTTACTATTATCCCCTATTTTAACATCAGCACCGATGTAGGCAAAAGCTCCGATATAAACATTCTTACCAATTGTGGCACTGGGATGAATAAAAGATGGTTCTTCAATTCCTGATTTTTCGCGCTTTAAAGTATTGTATTGATCTAAAAGGATAGAAAAGGCACTGTAAGCATCGGGCACCCGAATTAAAGTGCTTGAGTAATTTTCAGTTGGTTGAAAATCTTCGCCAACGATAACAATTGAAGCTTCGGTTTGATACAAATACTGTTCATACTTCATATTAGCAAGAAAAGACAAACAGCCTTGGGTGGCCTCTTCAATCTTTGCTAACCGATCTACTGTCACATCCGGATTTCCATCTACGGTACCATTTAGTAAAGTTCCAATCTGTTGGGCAGTAAATTGCATCGCCGCAAATTTAGGTGTTATTAGTATATGAACAAATTTTGAAGAAATTACTTCAAAAAAGACTCAGAGTTTTACTCTATTGTGTGTTTAAGCTCTTTGCTATAACAAAGAATGTGTTTTTCAACGGTTTTGGATAATGCTTCCAGGCTGGAATTGTCTGAGGCTTGGGTAATATCTTTTACGCTTCCGTCTTTCATTAAAATATTGATATTTTCTGCCCCAACCTTGTAAGCGTTATTAGAAAGTGTATCTGTAAAAACGAAATAAGAAGCTTCGCTTTCCTTTATGGGAAATTTTTCAAGCGCCTTGACAATTAATTTATTTTTAACGCCTTCATCAGGCACGCCGCTGGTTATATCCACATGATATAAATTTCTACTTAGAAGACTCTTGCAAAGGGTAGACAAAATAAAATCATCGTGCGATGCCCAAACCTTTACTGATGTAAATATATCATAATCATCTAAAAGGGTGAAGCATTCCAGCGTTTCTGGTTTATCCCTAAAATCGGCTTCAGTGACTACGTTATTGAGGAAATAAGACAGGCTAGGAGTTGCAAAAAGCGCCGAGCCGCTTGCAGCTAAATGCTTTGCCCTGTCGAGTATTTTTACCAGCATTTGTTCTGCAGCCACAACCGCTTTATGCAGGTAAACCTGCCAGTACATTAATCGGCGAGCAATCAAAAACTTTTCGACCGAATAAATGCCTTTAATCTCAATAACAAGTTCTCCTTCAACAATATCAAGCATCTTAATTATCCGGTCGAAACCGATAACTCCTTCTGACACACCAGTAAAGAAGCTATCGCGATTGAGATAGTCCAACCGATCTATATCCATCTGACCTGAAACTAATTGGTAGAGGAAATTTTTATGATACTTATTATTGAATATCTCAATGGCAAGCTCCAGTTTATTATCAAACTCCCGGTTCAGGTTATTCATTAAAAGGGTGGAAATATGCTCGTGAGGTATCCCATCTACAATGGTATGTTCCAAAGCATGCGAATAAGGTCCGTGCCCAATATCATGCAGTAAAATGGCTATTGTAACCGCTTCTTCTTCATCCGCAGTAATGTGGTGACCCTTATTTCTAAGCGTTTCGATGGCCATTCCCATCAAGTGCATCACACCTAAGGCATGATGAAAACGGGTGTGCAACGCCCCGGGGTAAACCAAATGAGTCATTCCCAACTGCTTTATATTTCGTAGCCGCTGAAAGTATGGATGCTCAATTAAATCAAATATTAAATTCGACGGTACTGTGATGAAGCCGTAAACAGGATCGTTAATTATTTTCTTTTTATTCAAAATAGACGTGTCGTTTGCAAAAATTGTTAATTTATCTGATACAAAAAATTACTTTTACTGTTATACCAAAGCTGACTATAAAAACAGCGATAAAGATGCAGGAAACCACTATTCTATGGGCCGATGATGAAATCGACTTGCTAAAGCCCCACATCATGCTTTTAAATGAGAAAGGCTATACCGTAAAAACGGTAACTAACGGTAACGATGCTTTAGATGCCTTTAAGAATGGCTTTTTTGATTTAGTTTTCCTGGATGAAAATATGCCTGGTTTAACCGGATTAGAAACACTTGCCGAAATAAAGAACATTAACCCTGATGTCCCAATTGTTTTGATCACGAAGAACGAAGAAGAATATCTAATGGAAGATGCTATCGGCTCAAAAATTGATGATTACCTTATAAAACCTGTAAATCCCCGCCAGGTACTTTTGACTATAAAACGGCTTACTGAAAATAAAAAGCTTGTTAATCAAAAAACTTCAATGGCTTATCAGCAAGATTTCAGAACGCTTGGTATGACATTGAATGATAACCTAAGCTTCACCGAATGGGTTGATGTTTATAAAAAACTAGTTTATTGGGAGCTTTCGCTCGAACAGCTGGAAGATAACGGTATGCATGAAATTTTAACCATGCAAAAGTCTGAGGCGAACATGCAGTTTTGTAAGTTTATCGAAAAAAACTACTTAGACTGGTGTAAAAATCCCGCCTCTGGGCCTGTTACATCAGATCAGTTGCTGAAGAAAAAACTTTTCCCAATTCTCGATTCTAAAACTACCTTCTTTATCTTGATTGATAATTTAAGATACGATCAGTGGAAAATGATCAACTCAATGATTACCGAACACTTCAGGCTAGAAGATGAAGATCATTATTACAGCATTTTGCCAACAGCAACCCAATACGCAAGGAACGCAATATTTGCCGGACTAACACCTTTGGAAATGGAAAAACGCTTTCCATCGATGTGGCAAAACGATGAAGATGAAGGTGGCAAAAACCTTTTTGAAGAACAATTCTTGGATGATCATATTAAGCGAAGCATTAAAAAAGATTTAAAGCACTCGTATACTAAAGTATTGACTTTTGAGCAGGGAAAAGCAGTTGTAGAGAACATCAACAATTTGCTAACCAACGAGTTGAATGTTATTGTTTACAACTTTGTTGATATGCTTTCGCATGCCCGAACGGATATGGCGATGATCAGAGAATTAGCTAATGATGAAGCGGCGTATCGTTCACTAACCTTGTCGTGGTTTGAGCATTCGCCACTATTAGAAGCCATCAAAAAACTTGCAAATAAAAATGTGCGCCTGGTAATTACTACCGATCATGGAACCATCCGCGTAAAGCACCCCAGCAAGGTTATCGGCGACAGGAATACCAATACCAACTTGAGATATAAGCAAGGAAAAAACTTAAACTTTGTCTCGAAAGATGTGCTTCATATTAAAAACCCTCAAGAAGCTAATTTGCCAAAGCTTCATGTCAGTTCAAGTTTTATTTTCACAAAAGAGGATATGTATTTTGTTTACCCAAATAACTACAATCACTTTGTAAATTATTACAATGAAACTTTTCAGCATGGCGGCATTTCTCTCGAGGAAATGATTGTGCCTTACGCGGTCTACAATCCGAAATAAGCTTTTTATCTTTGGAGATGGAATTAAAGGTTTCCGGGTTGGACCAAATCCCGCAAGCAGCGGCTAAACTTTTAGAATATTCGGAGGATCATAAAATTTTTCTTTTCTACGGGGGAATGGGAGCCGGCAAAACTACTTTTATCAAAGCTATATGCAATGAATTGGGGGTTATTGATACCGTTTCAAGCCCGACTTTTTCGATTGTTAACGAATATATAGCCTTAAACAAAACAGTTTATCACTTCGACTTTTACAGGATAAAAAACCAAACTGAGGCTTTGGATTTGGGCTATGAAGATTATCTATACTCCGGCAATTATTGCCTGATTGAATGGCCGGAAAAAATTCCTGATTTAATCCCTGAGAAATTTGTAAAACTTCAATTACTGGAAATCTCCGAGAATGAACGTTTAATTAAAATACAAAAGGTTAATTAACATTATATTATCTTTGAGTAAACCTGTTTTTCGTATCTTCCCAATCAAATTATAACGCCATGATGAGTGAATTGTCTGACATTGCAAAGCAAGCCATGATGCAGCCACAGGAGGCAATGCTCGAGACCAAAACACGAAAAAATACCTTATACATTGGCATCCCTAAAGAGTGTTCCTTCCAGGAAAACCGCATAGCATTAACGCCGCTTTCTGTGGCCGTACTGGTAAATAACGGCCACGAAGTGGTAATTGAATCAGGCGCGGGAATGGGAGCCAATTTCTCTGACACCGATTACAGTGAACAAGGTGCAAAAATTCAGTACGATAAAAAGGAAGTTTTCAAGTCAGATATTATCATCAAAATTGGTCCTCCAACACAGGAAGAGATCAAAATGATGAAGCCTTTTCAGGTTCTTTTTTCGACACTTCAAATGGGTTCGCTTAAAGCGGAATGCCTCGAGGCGATGATGAAGAAGAAGATTACTGCTTTGTCTTACGAATACTTACGTGACGAAGGCGGTTCACTAAGCGTGATTCGTTCCATGAGCGAAATTGTTGGTGCAACTTCTGTATTAATAGCCGCCGAATATTTAAGTAATGTTTTCGACGGAAAAGGATTAATGCTGGGTGGCATTACGGGTGTTCCGCCTACCGAGATGGTTATTTTGGGAGCCGGTACTGTAGGCGAATATGCTGCCCGCACGGCCATCGCCCTTGGGGCGGAGGTGAAGGTTTTCGACAGTTCGATTTATCGCCTGAGAAGGCTTCAGAATAATATTGGAAGCCGGGTTTTTACTTCAGTAATTCAACCCATTGTCTTAAATAAGGCTGTTACCACCTGCGATGTGGTAATTGGTGCAATACGCGCTACTAACGGTCGCAGCCCTTGCATAGTGAACGAGGAAACGGTTAGCCACATGAAGCCAAATTCTGTGGTGATAGACGTTAGCATTGATCAGGGTGGTTGCTTTGAAACATCACGAATCACCAATCATACACATCCGGTGTTTAGAAAGTATGATGTGATTCATTATTGCGTACCTAATATCGCCTCGAGAGTTGCGCGGACTGCTACCTATGCTTTGACAAATATTTTCACTCCCATATTAATGGACATTGGCGAAATGGGGGGCATTATGAATGTGATCTGGGAGAAATCTGGTGTGCGTAATGCTATTTACCTTTATCAGGGCCACCTTACTAACAAGGATTTAGCCGAACGCTTTAACATACCTCCGAAGGACCTTGAACTCTTGATCGTATCTAATCGATAGACAAGTTTTTAAAACAGTTTTGCGTTTATTTGCCTTATAAGGGATATAAACGTGAAAGTAAACAAACCATTTTTTAAAGATATCTGGAAGATATTGGTAGGCACTTATAACGGTTTTATGAACGACCGTTGCCTTAAACTTTGTGCCGCCTTATCTTACTACACCCTATTTTCTATTGCTCCTTTACTCTTAATGCTTATTTACGTAGCCGGTAAGATTTATGGGCAAGAAGCATTTCAGGGGAAAGTATTTGAGGAGATTAACGGATTTATAGGACCAGAAGCTGCGTTTCAAGTCCAGGAAATCATACAAAATGCTGCTATAAAAGGAAATACGCCCTGGGCAATTATAGTTGGTATTATTACCTTATTCATCGGTGCTACCGGGGTTTTTCTGGAAATTCAGGATTCAATAAATATGATATGGCAGGTGAAAGCTAAGCCCCAAAAAGGCTGGTTAAAAATGCTGACAAACCGCTTATTGTCTTTCTCAATGATTGCTACAATTGGTTTTTTACTTATTGTATCCCTCGTAATAAATGGCGTAGTTACTGCGCTTAGCGATCGCTTAAAATTGTATTTTGAAGACATTACTGTTCTTCTTCTTCAGCTTTTCAACTTAGGGCTTACCTTTCTAATAATCACATTATTGTTGGCCATAATCTTCCGGTTTTTACCGGATGTAAAAATCAAATGGAAGGATGTTAGGGCTGGTGCAATCTTCACTGCTGTACTGTTTATGATTGGGCGCTACATAATTGGCTTATACATAGAAAAAGTTGGCCCTGGCTCTACGTATGGAGCAGCCGGGTCTATTATAGTGATTTTGGTTTGGGTCTATTATGCCGCAGCGATTTTGTATTTCGGAGCGGAATTTACCCAGGTTTACACCGAAAAACATGGCAGGCGAATCGAACCGGCATCGTACGCCGTTCATATTATTCAAACTGAAGAAGAAAAAGATGTAAAGGTTTTGCCAAAACAAAAACAAGATGAAGGTGGAATCGAAAACAAGCCCGCCTGATTAAAAATACCATACTATGAAAACCATAATACTCTTTGCTATTGGGTTTATGCTTACCCTTTATAGCTGCACCCGGGATGTGAAAACGGAATCTAAAGCCATTGATAAAACCGATGTCTCTGAAATTTTTGATAGCTATTGGGAAGATTATTTGAAGTTTTATCCGCTTGAAGCTACACAACAAGGCGACAACCGTTATAACGGGCTTCTTGTTAATGACCAAACTCAACAGTTTCGGGATTCGCTTGGTATTTTTTATCGCAAATACCTCAAAGAAATTTCAAAGGTTGAACGCGAAGAGTTGAGTAAAAATGATAAGCTCAGCTACGATATTTTTATTTATGAGATAAACATCCAGCTATTAGGATTAAAAACCAACGAATGGATGATACCCTTTTCTCAGTTTACAGGATTACCTCTAACGATGGGGCAGTTAGGTTCCGGAGATGGTTTTCAACCCTTTAAAACCAAAGAAGATTATAGTAACTGGCTTAAAAGAATTGATGGTTTCGCGGTTTGGACCGATTCTGCAATTGTAAATTTTCGCAAGGGAATAAAAGCGGGCGTTGTGTTGCCAAAACCGCTGGTAGAAAAAATGATTCCTCAAATGGAAGCTATGGTTGTTGAAGATCCTAAAAAAAGTTTATTCT
>DASWMZ010000034.1:0-33194 GCA_036399495.1 Pedobacter sp. | reverse complement strand
AGCTTTAACTTCATTGATAGCATCATAGATAATAGAATACAATCTGATATCGATCTCTTCTGCCTCGGCTAACTTACGTGCACCACCGGACGGCCTAACCTGGAAACCAATTATAATCGCATCAGATGCAGATGCTAACAATACATCAGATTCTGAAATCTGACCCACCGATTTGTGAATAATATTAACCTGAATCTGCTGAGTAGACAGCTTCAATAACGAATCCGATAATGCTTCTATTGATCCATCCACATCACCTTTAACAATGATGTTAAGCTCTTTAAAGTTACCAATCGCTAAACGACGGCCAATCTCGTCAAGAGTAATATGTTTCTGAGTACGAAGTCCTTGTTCGCGTTGTAATTGAAGACGTTTGTTTGCAATTTCCCGTGCTTCAACTTCACTGGCAAGTGCATTAAACTTATCACCCGCTGTTGGCGCTCCCTGCATACCCAACACCTGTACCGGTGTCGACGGGCCCGCATGGTCTACTTTCTGTCCGCGTTCATTTGTCAACGCTTTAACTCTACCGCTAAAACTTCCCGCTAAGATCGGATCACCAACTCTTAACGTTCCAGCTTGAATTAAAACTGTAGTTACAATACCGCGGCCTTTATCTAAGGCTGCTTCAATAACAGTTCCGGTTGCACGTTTCTTCGGATTTGCTTTAAGCTCTAATAATTCAGCTTCAAGTAATACTTTTTCAAGTAAAAGATCTACACCCATACCTGTTTTACCAGATATTTCCTGCGATTGATATTTTCCACCCCAATCTTCTACCAGAATATTCATGGCAGAAAGTTGTTCACGAATTCTTTCGGTGTTAGCTCCAGGCTTATCTACTTTACTAAAAGCAAAAACCAATGGAACACCTGCAGCTTGTGCATGATTAATAGCCTCACGTGTTTGAGGCATCACGCTATCATCAGCAGCAATTACAATAATTGCTATATCAGTCACTTTGGCACCACGCGCACGCATCGCTGTAAAGGCTTCGTGACCCGGTGTATCTAAAAATGTTATTTTACGACCATCTTCAAGGGTTACTTCGTAAGCACCGATATGTTGCGTAATACCGCCAGCTTCGCCACCGATAACGTTCGTTTTACGAACAAAATCGAGCAACGATGTTTTACCATGATCTACGTGCCCCATTACAGTTACGATTGGAGCTCTAGGTATTAAATCTTCTTCATTATCTTCCTGCTCAAGACTAGCTTCCTCATCTTCCGGTTTAACGAACTCAATTACATATCCAAATTCATCAGCCACAATAGTCAGCGTTTCGGCATCCAATCGTTGGTTAATAGATACAAACATTCCTAAACTCATACAAGTTGAAATGATTTGAGTTACTGGAACATCCATCATACTTGCAAGCTCGTTTGCAGTTACAAACTCGGTTGTTTTAAGTACTTTGGATTGAAGTTCATTCTCTAATGCGAGGTCTTCGGCAGACTGGGCTACGTCATCACGCTTTTGACGGCGGAACTTTGCACGCTGAGCGAATTTTCCAGATTTACCAGCACCGCTTAATCTAGCAAGTGTAGCCTTAATCTGATCTTGTATTTCTTTTTCTGTTGGTTCTTCTTTGGAGCCTCCGCCAGCTGAGCGTTCGCCCATTTGCTGTTTACGGCCTCTAAAATCGGGCCGACCCGGATGCTGAGATTTATTATCAGCTCCCGCAGGCGGGCGTGTACCTGGTTGCCCCGGTGCTGATGGCCTGGTTCCTGCTTGACTCTGACCAGGTTGAACCTGGCCCTGCGTGCCTTGTGGACCGCCTTCTTTACGTTTACGTTTACGTTTCTGATCGTTTCCTGCAGCGTTGGAGGAAGACGCGACCGGCTGATCTTTTCTGCGTGTTGATTGCTGAGAAGATAAATCAATTCTTCCAACTACGTTCGGGCCACTTAAGCGTTGAGCTTTTGCGCGGATAACTTCATCATCGACCTCTTCTATAGCTTCGGGTTGCTCATCTTCAGGTGCAATTGGTGCATCAGGTGTAGGAACAACATCTTTAGGTTCTTCTGACACAGGTGCTGATTGAGGTATTTCAGCTTTAGGCGCCTCTACAACTTTTACTGCAACTGGTTCTTGTTTAATTTCAGGTTGTGGCTCTGGTTTAGTTTCAACCGGTGCTACAACTTCTGTAGCTTGAACTTTAGGAACTTCCTTGTTTTCAACTTTCGGTTCAGATCTTCCTTTACCAAGTGATCCCAGATCGATTTTTCCAACAACTTTAACACCCGGTAAAGTGCTTTCATCCTGTGGCTCTGCAGGAGCAGGCGCCGGCTTAAGTTTCTCGGAAGGTGGAGGTATAAATGATCCTGTATTTTTTATTAAAATTTCTTCTTGCTCAAAATCGCTACCGCGATGAGATTCTTGTCTTTCTGGTGCAGCGGCAGGTGCATCATCACGACGGATCTTACCAATTACGATCTGCCTTGCTTCTTCACGTACGATTTTATCGCCCTGATAGTCTTTCAACAACGCTTCATACATCTCCTCGGTGAGCTTTGTGTTAGGCTTAGGTTCCACCTTATAGCCCTTCTTATTTAAAGACTCTACCGCGGTCGACAAGCCGATATTCAGCTCTTTAGCAGCTTTGAGTAAGTTTATGCTTTTACCTTCTGACATCAAAAAAAATTACCTCTTAAAAAATTTGTACAAAAGTACGTTTTTATATTCTTATTGAGCAGTTAAACCTGAACCAAAAAATTATTCAAATTCTGCTCTTAGTATCGCTACTACTTCTTTTACAGTGCTTTCCTCTAAATCGGTACGTCTAACCAATTCATCAACCGATAATTCAATTACTGATTTTGCAGTATCTAAACCGATTCTTTTAAACTCATCAATAATCCAACCGTCAATTTCGTCTGAGAACTCTTCTAAGTCCACATCTTCATCATCAACATCAGATTCTCTGTAAACATCAATCTCATACCCTGTAAGTTTACCGGCAAGTTTAATATTATGACCGCCACGGCCAATTGCAAGCGAAACCTGATCCGGTTTCAAATACACAGCTGCTCTTTTATCCTCATCATCTAATTTGATGGTGGTGATTTTTGCAGGACTAAGTGCGCGTTGGATGTACAGTGAGTTGTTATTGGTGTAATTAATTACGTCGATATTTTCATTCTTTAGTTCACGCACAATACCATGAATACGTGAACCTTTCATTCCCACACAAGCTCCAACCGGATCTATCCGATCATCGTAAGATTCTACAGCTACTTTAGCACGTTCTCCAGGCTCCCGAACAATTTTTTTGATTACGATCAAACCATCAAAAATTTCAGGAACTTCCATTTCGAATAACCGCTGTAAAAACTCGGGCGCTGTACGCGAAATAATAATTTTTGGATTGCTGTTAATCATCTCCACTTTAGAGATTACTGCACGCAAAGAATCACCTTTTTTGAAATAATCGGCAGGTATTTGTTCTGTTTTAGGCATGATCAATTCATTGCCT
Organism: Pedobacter sp.; assembly: GCA_036399495.1. Classification (GTDB taxonomy): domain Bacteria; phylum Bacteroidota; class Bacteroidia; order Sphingobacteriales; family Sphingobacteriaceae; genus Paradesertivirga. The sequence goes on along the minus strand of DASWMZ010000034.1, from coordinate 29,716 downwards.
TCATCATCCAGAACAAGTGTTTCTTTTTTCCAAACCTGGTAAACTTCACCGGTAATTATTTCACCAACACGGTCTTTATATTTTTTGAAGATTTCGTCTTTCTCAAGTTCAAGGATTTTTGAAACCAGTGTTTGGCGGGCAGCTAAAATGGCTCTGCGGCCGAAGCTTTCAAGTGTAATCTGCTCAATAAAATCATCGCCAACTTCTAGATCAGGATCAATTTTATGAACATCGGCTAATTCGATTTCCAGATCGTCATCTTCAGAAAACCCGTCTTCCATAACAGTTCTTGTGCGCCAGATCTCCAAATCTCCGTTATCCGGATTCACAATTACATCGCAGTTTTCGTCTGTTCCGTATTTTTTACGAATCATGCTGCGAAATACTTCCTCCAACACACTAATAACAGTGGGTCTGTCGATGTTTTTAAAATCTTTGAATTCCTGAAAGGAATCAATCAAATTAATATTGCTCATTTTCTACTTAAATGAAATTAAAACCTTTGTTTCTGTGATATCGGCAAAGGGAATAAAGCTTTCGATCATTTCGGCCTTTTTACCTTTCTCTTTTATTTTTTCTTCAATTGAAATTCCTTCATCGGTAACGCTTAAAAGCTTCCCTTCACGCTTAGTACCAAGTGTCTTTACTTCTATGTTGCGCCCTGTATTTTTCTCATACTGACGCTTCATTGTGAGAGGCATGTCTATTCCCGGAGATGAAACTTCAAGATTATAGGCCTGCTCTATTACATTCTCTTCTTCTAAATGATAACCTACATGGCGACTTATTGCGGCACAATCTCCAACGGCAATGCCATTATCACCATCAACCAGAATAATAAGCTTTCCGTTAACATGCATTTTCACATCAACCAGAAATAAATCCGGCCTGTCGGAAATTTTCTCTTCCACTAAATCTATCACTCTTTGCTCAATATTCATTTTAAACTTACAAAAAGTAGGTAAAAGAAAAGAGGGGACGCACGTCCCCTCTTTACAGTTAGGCAAATATAAAAATTAGAATGAATATCTGCTAAAAAATCTATTAATTTTCTTTGGGTTTAGCACCTCATAATCCAATTAGCTCAGGTAGCTCCATACCAGATACAGGCACCAGGTTAGGAGTAAGCCACACAGAATATTCAATTGAACTAATAATATGACTGTAAGGGTTTTTTCCAGGTAAGCCATTTAATGATTCTCCTTTTCGGGCGATTCAACATTGAAAGGATCGGTATTCTGTTGTTCCTTCTTTAGTAAACCGAAATTATACCGAAGGCTGAGACCAAACCGCCGGGTATCAAATACATTACTGACACTTGTCCTGATACTTCCTTGTTCGAGTCTATAGGAGGGATTACTGGTTCTTAGGGCATCATTGAGGCTTAAGCTTAATGTGAGTTTCTTGTTGAGCAACTGCTGATTCAACCCAAAGTTAAGCGCACCAAAATTGCTCAACTCGCTAAATTGCTGCTGACCGTTAAACATAGCAAACCCCTGTAACCAAATTCCTGTCATAGGCGTTACTTTCATTGTGTGATAGGTAAATACTCTCCAACTTCCTCTTCTAAAAGCCAAGGGCTGTTCCTCATATAAGCCCGTGTATGAGTTATTGCTATACTGTGCCCCAATTATAAAAAAATATTTTTTTCCTGGAGGAATGCCTCCAAAAAGCCTCAAATAAGTCTCTCTGTTGGTTCCAAGGTTATCGGTTGTACGATATGAAACAGTTGGTTGGTTTTTGTCGCTATACAATACTGATGTAAAAATGTCTTTCGTGTCGTTGATTCCAAGCTGAAATAATGGAACATCCATTGCGGAAATATTAATTTCATAGGTATTTGTAAATTGGGGTTTAAGCGCGGGATTCCCAGACTCATACGAGTACAGATCTACAAAACGTTGTGCAGGATTTAAGAGCTGATAACCTGGCCGGGCAATAGTTCTCCGATATATCAGTGTAGTCCGTAAAGGAAAACCAAAGATGGCACCCGTTTTTCCGCTGAAATACATGTATGGAAAAAAATCTGTACGATGAAGATTAAACGACGTATCAGAAGGAAACACCTCCCGTCCTTTCATATTCGTATTTTCTAATCGAGTACCGGCTTTAAGTATAAACACCCCGAATGATTTAGATAATTGCGTATACGCTGAATTAATATTTTCATGATAATCGTAGATTCCGCTGCGAATAGGATCATTCGATTGAGTATTGTTCTCACTTTTAAAAAAATCACGGTTGCTCTTAAACGAAAGATTGCTAATTTTTAGTCCGGTTTCCATTGTCCAACGTTTTGGAAACTTGTATAGTAGATTACTCTGCAAAGAACCAATGCTCAGATTGGTTTTAACATCGCCAAAGCCACCGGTTTGTGGTATGGCTGGCAAGAAGGTATAGTTCTGGGAAGATGTTGCCGGCAAATAGTTGAACGATACATCACTGGTCCATTCAGATCCAAGACTATCAATCTTGTACTTTGCATTCAATCCTTGCGAAAAGTTGTATGCACTGCCAATGTTATCAAGGTCAGTTTTGTTACTAACAGAAATCTCGTTCTTGACAAAGTCTTTTATTTGCGAAAGATTGTCTGATGTACTTTTATTATTGTTATAATTTAACCTTCCATCGTAACCCAGTTCCCATTTCTTTTTTAGTTCGACGTTGACACCGTAGCCTAGTTGATAATTATCGCTTGGGCGAAGTGTATAAGAATTTTGGATTAAAGACAAATCACGGGGCAAGAAACGTTGACTTTCAACCTGCTGAAATGAATTTCGCGATGTGTATTGCATATTCATGAAAGAGCTTACCCTGCCCGGATTATTGCTGAGGTTAAAGCCAATCCAACGATCTCCCTGCTTCCCCTGGTTCATCCCGACATTTACGCTGCCTGTAAGTCCGACCTTAAATCCTTTCTTTAATATCACATTTACAATTCCGCCACCGGTTGAAGCTTCATACTTAGCAGAAGGTGTTCTCATGATTTCTATACTGGCGATACTGTTTGGGGGAAGGCTCTTCAGCATAGAAGCGATGTCGGCAGCCCCCATCTTTTGTTCACGGCCATTAATAAAGATTGTTGCGGGTGTAGAGCTAGTCAGATAAATGCTTCCTTCCTGGTCTACAAATAACCCCGGAGTTTTTTCAATAACCTCGTATGCACTTGCCGAAGTGGACGCTAGCATGTCGGCATCTACTATAGTTTTGTCGTCTTCCTGCCGCATTAGGGGTTTCGATGCTAAAATCTTTACTTCTTTCAATTCATTAGTATTAGAAGCCAATGAAATGGAAAAATTTAGATTTGGGATTTTTACATTGAAACTCCGGCTAACCGGCTTAAAACTAACTGCTGATGCTTGAAAAGTATAAAGGCCGTAATGAAGCTTAAGTGTTGCTTTGCCTAAGCTATCAGCAGTTTGAGACCATACTTTGCTGGAGTCGGTAAGCGACGTAACCTGAACCGAAGCGAATGGAACGGGGGTCTTCTCCTCGGTTATTTGGATGGTAACAATGCTTTGCTGAGCTACAGCTTGTTGGATACTCCAAAATAAAACAGATAAGACGGTGAGAAAGTATACCTTCATAGGTAGATGCCAGTAACTTGTGTGTTTAATCAGTTCGGGATTTGATAAGACGACCGCTCAAAGTAATTTGAGAACTATCTGATAATACTTCTTTACGTTGCTGAATTTCGGTGTTTAAAATTCTCAGATAATTTGTACCCCGGACATTAATGTCAGATGCCTCAATTTTTGAATCGACTAAAGTAAAGATTGCCCCTTCTTTAGTACCAACTAGTGCCCGGATCTTTTTAATTTGATTTCTCTCAAGAGTTACCGAAGTATAGTCATTGACATGGAGGTTGAGACTATCTTGATTGAATCCATGTATAAAAGTCCCTGAATTCCAAACCGCCGCTTTCTTGTTCAACATCTCTTTCGTTTTAGGATTCCAATTAGAAACCTCAATTGCATTTGTAGTTACTTCTTTTAGATCGGAGCAAATGATGAGTACTTCTTCTGAATCATGAATGCGCTCATCTTTAGCATCAATAGAAAGAACTTTTTTAAATTCGGTAACCTTTACCTTGCTTTTAACTTCAGTATTAACATAAACTGCGTTTTCTGCTCCGCCACTTATTCTTACAACGAGTGCGTTTGCTGCGTTTATCTTAATCTTATCGAAATTCTTAAACTCTAATTTATCATAGCCATAAAACGGGCTTCTAAAGTCGCCTTTGGTGTACGCTGCCTTTAATTCAAGATTGTATGACACTAGCATCCCAAAGAAGAACACTATTGCCAGGGTGAATATGATGTTACTTGTTTTCATAAGTTCTAATTGAAGTTTTCTGATTTGAATTCTTTGTATCGTTTAGTAATTTCATCAAGGTCGATGTCGAGGAGGTACAGATTTCGGAAAAAAGCAGGTAACTCAGCTTCTATAAATTTCTCTTTCTTATATTTTTTTACTCTTCCAAGGGATTCAATGGTAATAAAATAGCCGATGCCTCGCTTATTTTGAATTATTTGAAGATTCTGTAAGAGTTCATAGCTACGCATTACAGTGTTGGGATTTACCTGGAGTTCGCCTGCCAGTTCTCTAACAGATGGAATTTTTGTTTCTGGAGGCCACTTCCCCAATAAAATATTTTCGTTTACGTATCCTGCAATTTGCAAGTATATCGCTTCGTTATCTCTAAATTCCATCTCTCGCTATACTTGTTTTTCTTTAATTTTATAATAAGCGGCTATCCAAAAGGGGATGCAAAGCCCATACACCAACCAGTCATAGATATTTTGCGAAGATTTCGTCAAAGCAATCTCTAATGTTCCTTCACCCTCCCGAATTCTCGTTTTAAAGAATGGTGCATCTTCTATCACCGAAGGTATAAGTGATTTAATAACCTGATTATTAATAGCTAAGATTAAAACAATGACGATGAAAAATGCAAAAGCGATCTTGATAAAATGAAGCTTTTCGAAATAGATTGAACCAAGTAAGGCTATACTATTGAGTAGAAGGTATACTCTGCATAAAAATGAGTTTCGGGGATCAGAAAATACGTTAAACAGTTCAGCGTTACCCGGTTTAAGACTCAAAGTAAACACATCTGCCAGATAGTAACACGCCGTGTAAACTAGCGGGAGAACAATTACAGCATAAGTCCACCCTACAAAGAACTTTTCTAGATGAGAAGCAGGGAGAACCAAAGTGATAATTGATTTCTTTCGATTGCCAAAAGCTTCGAATAGCGTACTGATGAAAATAGTTCCAAAACCAAGGAGGCACGCCCAGTAAAAGTACCACTGCATTTCAACTGGAATTGGTCTTTTCATCATAAGCGTATTAAACCCTAGCCATACTACCAGTATTCCTGTCATAACAACCGTAGCCATTGCATAAAACTTCAAATTTTCAATGGTGTGCTTTTTGAAAAGCATCCAAAAACGCTTTATGCTAAAAATGTTGTTGTCCATATTATGATTTTAAAGTGTTTGTTACTGTTTGTTGATTAGAGATAATAGCGTTGAATAGTAATTCCATATCCACCCTGCTATGTCGTCCTTCTGTGTTTTTGATGATAGAATGGGTACCCATGGCAGAATTTTCGAAATAAAGAACTTCTGCACCCTCTGTTGTGCCAATCACAAAAGATAATTTCTCAACTATTTCATCTAAACTGCTATTTAACATCACTTCCCGATTATGTATCACTACGAGCCTATCAATAAGGCTATCCAGATCTCTTACCTGATGCGTAGAAATTAACACACACCGGTCTTCCGTTAAGGTAGATGCGATTATTTTTCTAAACTGAGCTTTTGATGGAATATCAAGTCCGTTAGTGGGCTCATCCATAATTAATAAACTTGTATTGGTAGCAAGGCCAAAGGCAATCATTACCTTTTTCTGCTGACCGAAGGACAGTTTATTTAGAGATCTATCAGTTGAAACTTCGAATTCCTCTAATAAACTAAAAAATTGCTGCTTATTAAATTGGGGATAAAAGTTGCTGGTGGTTTGCAGGAACTTATCAATCCGCACGTCCGGAAGGTAAATATCTTCGGGGATGAAGAACAAATCTTGTAAAAACGATGGTAAGCGTTTGCGCGATTCTATACCTTGTACTTTACAGGTTCCCGAAAGGGGAAATACTACACCGCATATATTTTTAAGAAGGGTTGATTTTCCGGCCCCATTCTTTCCCAGCAAACCATATATGTGCCCGGCTTCGAGGTTTAAGTTCAGATTTCGAAAGAGCAGGTTCTTTTTGCTGTAACCAAAATCAAGGTTAGCTATTTGTATCATACTGTATTAGTTAATTAGTACAGTACAAACATGTATTAATATTTTCTAATTACAAAATTTATTTTTTAATAAATTAATTTCATAGAACCAATCTTCACTAAACCTGTTACTAAGAAAAAAACAATATGAAACTGATTATCGAAATATTATTAATGGGTGTTGCGGTAGCTCTGGCAGCATACTTACTTCCCGGAGTGCAGGTTAATGGATTTGTGAGCGCAATAATCGCTGGCGTTTTGATTGCCTTGGCAAATGCTACAATTGGCACCATCTTACGACTATTAACTTTTCCAATCAACATTTTAACGCTTGGAATCATGTCGTTTATCATTACCGTTTTAATGGTTTTATTGGTCGATAGCCTGATGAGTGGATTTAATACGAGTGGTTTCTTCTCAGCGCTAATTTTTGCATTAGTTCTGGCAGTAATTAAAATGGTGTTCGGGATGTTTAATCGCAGTTAAGCTATTTTAAGAGATCTGTTATCTCGGTTTCAAACTGGTCAATGAAATCCTGATAATGTCTCCCCGTACCTGGTCCGTTAAACCCGGTGTGAATCTTTCTAACAAGGCCTTTCTTATCTATGATTAGCGTAGTGGGAAAGGCCTTGAACTTTTCTAATTGAGGCAAACTTGTTAGCACCTCTTTATTGGTATATCCTGTTAAGAGTAAAGGATATTGAATGTTAAACCGCTCTCTCAACTGCAAAACACGCTCGCGCGAACGATTAAAATCATTTGTCCGCTCGTACGCCAAACCGATAATCTCTACGCCTTTGTCTTTAAACTTATCGTAAAACGAAGTAAGGTATGCAGTTTCATCCATGCAATTGGGGCACCAGCTTCCAAGAAATTGAACAACTAAAACCTTGTTTTTAAATCGCTCATCAGATAATGAAACTTTCTTGCCATCAATATCGGGGAAACTAAAAACAAGCGGATCTTCCAGAGATTTCAATTTGGTGATTTCCTCACTATCCGGAAGTTTGGCATGATCATCTTTTCTGGCGGTCCATTTTTTAACCGAATTCGCTCCTGAATAAAACAATCCGTTCGTGATAAGACTATCAGTACTTAAATCCCCGGTAAAAAGATAGGCGCTTGAACCATCAAAAGCCGACAGATAAATTTTGCTGTTATTTACGGTTCCTTCCAGAAAGCGATAGTCGCCGGTGGCTGTTAAAAAAGTTCCGATAAGTTTTCCATTTAATTGCGAAAACTCACCTACCGCAATTGTGGTATCGCTGGAATTTGCCTTTCTGAAAACAGTAGCCCATCTTCCAGAGAAATCAGATTTAATCTTTTCGCTATTGCTGAAAAACCGCCAATTTGTTCCTGGTTGAGCAGTAAAACCCATTACTGAATTTTTATCGGCAAGACGTTTTATCCATTTTCCGGTTAAACCGGATGATGTAATTTTGGCCTTAATCTCCGAATCAAAAAGTTTAAACTTGAAATAAACAGAATCGTGATTAATAATTACTTCATCAACTTTAAGCCTCTCTTCCCCATTATTAAGATAGACAATTCTGTCATCATAAGATTCAGTGACTTCGAAATTGAACGGTATTTCAACGCCAGATTCAGTTTTTAAAACTCCACGCCAGATTCCGAAAGGTAAATCTTCTGAGGTATTGCAGCCTAAAATCAGCATTGAGGTAAATCCGAAGAATAAAGCGGCTATTGCTCTCATTTCAGTAGGGCTCTTGAGATGATCAACTTTTGAATTTCAGATGTCCCTTCATAAATCTGGGTAACTTTGGCATCGCGCATTAAGCGCTCAACGTGGTATTCTTTTACATAGCCATATCCACCGTGTATTTGCACCGCTTCGGTGGTGGTTTTCATAGCTACAGTAGATGCAAACAGTTTTGCTTTGGACGAGGCTTCTGCGTAAGGCAAACTATTATCTTTTAGCCATGCGGCTTTTAAACACAACAAACGTGCGGCTTCAATCTCTGTAGCCATTTCCGCCAGTTTAAATTTTATAGCCTGATGATCTGAAAGTGGTTTGCCGAAAGTTTTCCTTTCTTTTGAGTAAGCCAGGGCAAGCTCGTAAGCACCCGAAGCAATACCCAGAGCTTGAGCAGCTATTCCGATCCGGCCTGCTTCCAGAGCCATCATCGCAAAGCCAAAACCAGAACCTTCTTCTCCCAGGCGGTTAGATTTGAGAACTTTTACATCCGAGAACATCAGCGTATGCGTATCCGATCCGCGAATCCCCATTTTATTCTCTTTGTTTCCAACTGTAAATCCTTCCTGACCTTTCTCAACGATAAGAACATTCATTCCCTTAGTTCCAAGAGAAGGATTAGTTTGCGCAATCACTAAATAAACGGATGCCGTACTTCCGTTGGTGATCCAGTTTTTTGTACCATTTAAAAGATAATGATCGCCTTCATCAATGGCCTTTGTACTCTGAGAATGCGCATCAGAACCCGCTTCAGGTTCAGAAAGACAAAAAGCACCAATCATTTTACCGGAAGCAAGCGGAATTAAATATTTTTCTTTTTGTTCTGCAGTTCCGACTTTTTCAATCCCATAACAAATTAGGGAATTATTAACCGACATCACCACAGAAGTAGAAGCATCAATTTTAGAAATCTCTTCCATGGCCAGAACATAGGAAATCGTATCTAATCCGGCACCGTTATATTCCGGAGATACCATCATTCCTAAAAACCCTAATTCGCCAAGTTTTTTTATTTGTTCGGCAGGGAATTTCTGAAGTTCATCTCGTTCAATTACACCGGGCTTCAGCTCATTCTGAGCAAAATCCCTGGCAATTTGCTTAATCATTAATTGTTCAGGAGTGAATTGAAAAAGCATGGTGATAGATCTGCTTGTCAGCTTTTTCGGATCTTTTCCTCAATAGCTGTGGTTGAATAACCTGTAAGATATTCAATGGTTTTTACTTCCCCGCCATTTTCCAAAACTATATTCGAACCAACAATCTGGTCGATTGTATAATCGGCACCCTTTACCAAAACATCCGGCTTAATGGCTTTAATAAGTTCGTAGGGAGTGGCCTCACCAAACAGCACAACCGCATCTACAAAAAACAAAGAGGCTAAAAGATGTGCCCTGGAAGTTTGGTTGGTAATTGGCCGTGAAGGCCCTTTCAAAGCAGATGTGGAGGCATCACTATTAAGACCAATTATTAACTTCTTACCTAAACCAGCAGCTTTCGCTAAATAGTCGACATGACCTAGATGCAAAAGATCGAAACAGCCATTAGTGAAAACGATTTTATGTCCTTGAAATTTCCAGATGCTTAAAAATGGTTGAAGGCGATCGAGCGTTAGTATTTTATTTTCGATTAAGGTTAGATGATCCATTAATTCGTAATCAGTAAAGGTTATTTTATCAGCTGATTGTTCTCATCAGGAAATATCAAAATCGGACTATATTTTTTGGCTTCTTCGATTGGTAAATGTCCGTAAGACATAATGATTAAAATATCTCCCACCTCTGCCAGACGTGCGCACGAACCGTTAAGGCAAACCGTGCCCGAACCGCGTTCTCCTTTTATCACATATGTTTCAAAACGAGCAGCATTATTGTTATTCACCACTTGCACTTTTTCGTTCGCAATAATGTTGGCAGCATCCATTAAATCCTCGTCAATTGTGATACTTCCAACATAATTCAACTCCGCCTGTGTAACCCTTGCCCGGTGTATCTTCGACTTCAAGATTTCGATAATCATATACAAAAGTAAAAAAGATTAATGTATGATTTCCGTTATAAGACAATCGCCAAAAAGCATTTACTTTAAGATTATATTATCAAGCAACCTTGTTTCGCCCACTTTTGCAGCTACCAAGGCAATAATGCTTTCGGCGTCCTTTGAAATTACAGACTGCAGTGTGTTTGCATCACAGATTTCGAAGTACTCGGGCACAACACCTTCTTCATTTTTCAGAAGTTCCCAAGCGTTTTTTTTAAGTTCTTCGACAGATTGATATTGGAACTGGTATTTTGTTTCAAACAAAGATCTAGACAAAACAAGGGCATTTTTCCGCGCTGATGCACTCAAGTGTATATTTCTTGAACTAAGTGCCAAGCCATCGCTTTCGCGGATGATCGGACACATTACAAGTTCTACTGGAATGCCAAGTGATTTAACCATGTGCTCCAAAACCATAACCTGTTGAAAATCTTTCTGGCCGAGAAATACTAAATCCGGTTGGATAACGTCGAGCAGTTTCTTTACGATTTGGGTTACACCCTGATAATGACCTGGTCTGTATTTACCCTCTAAAATCCCTTCAATCTCGCCTAAGTCCAGTTGCCATTGCTCTCCAGGCGAATAAATTTCATCCACAGCGGGAAGAAACAAATAATCGCAATTCGAATTCTTTAAAAGTTCAATATCTCTTTCTATCGGGCGCGGATATTTTTCAAGATCTGCAGCGTTGGTGAATTGTGTGGGATTTACAAAAATGCTTGCGACAACCGTATCCGTTAGTTCTTTCGCAATTTTTACAAGCGACAAATGCCCTTCGTGAAGTGCGCCCATTGTCGGCACAAAACCTAAAGCGTTACTGTTGTTTTTTTGATGATTTAGGGCCAGAGCTAGTTCTGTCTTCGAGGTGAGAATTTCCAATCTATCGTCTCTGAATTATTCGGTAAAGGTGAGCATTCGAGAAAAAATATCAAAGGCCCTTGCGCAATTCGTTGCAATATCATAATATAATTGCTATATTTGCGAACCAAAATACTTTCTATTTATCTAACATTTGGAGATGGCAAAAACGAAGCTACTGTTTATTACCCACGAGATGTCGCCTTTCCTCGAGTTAACAAAAATTTCTGAAATAACAAGGCAATTGCCACAAGCAATGCAGGAAAAAGGTCTGGAGATCAGAATTCTTATGCCGCGTTTTGGAAACATCAATGAACGCAGAAATCGCCTTCATGAAGTTATCCGTCTTTCAGGAATGAACATCATTATTGATGAAAATGATAACCCGCTGATTATTAAGGTTGCTTCTATCCCTGCTGCAAGAATGCAGGTGTATTTTTTAGACAACGAAGAGTATTTCCAGCGAAAGCAGGTGTTTAGAGACAATAGCAACAAGTTTTACGCTGACAATGATGAGCGTACTATTTTCTTTTGCAAAGGAGCATTAGAAACGGTAAAGAAATTAGGCTGGTCGCCAGACGTGGTGCATTGCCATGGATGGATGAGTTCGCTTGTTCCGGTATATCTTAAAACAACCTATAAAGACGACCCTACATTTAAGAATGCTAAGGTTGTTTATTCTGCATATAACAATTGTTTCACAGAAAAACTTAATGCTGATTTCCCTAAGAAGGCAATAATGAACGGAATGAGTGCTGAGCATACAGAAGCATTTACCGCATGTGATAATAATGCCTTGCATATGGGTGCCATTACCTATTCTGATGCTGTTGTTTTTGCTGATGCAGATGTAAGCGATGAAGTGTTAAAATTTGTTAAAACAAGTCAGAAACCGACTTTAGCATTCGATTCTACGTCTGATTACGAAAATTATTACAACCTTTACGAAGAAATTGCAAACGAAGAACTCGTTTCAATTGCTTAATAAGGAATTAAACATGAAATATTTTAAATTAGACTTATTAACCTTGTTGATAGGTCTTTTTCTTTTTAGTAGCTGCAAAAAGAATGGAACAATCGGCTTGGATGTTGCTTCTGACGATCTAATAAACAGTATTTTCACTGATACTATTACTATCAATACGATTACTGTTAGAGATGATAGTACGTTAACTTCCGCCAATCCAGAGACAGTTGGTCAAAATGCATTGGGCTTAATTAAAGACCCTTTACTTGGAACAACAGAAGCCAATCTGGCTATTGCACTGTCACTGCCGTCTGAGGGTTTTTCTTTTGGAGACAATCCTACACTTGATTCGGCTATATTGGTACTTAAATATGGCGATGAATTCTATGGTGATTCGTTGAGCTCAAAATATGTTATAAATGTTCATCAATTAACTAAGCCTTATAATTTGGGGAGAAATTATTATAGTTCTTCAAGCTTTCCTCATGATTCTTTATCTAATATAGGCGGTATAAACGCCACCAGATTTGCATGGAGAGATAGCGTTAGGATTAATACAATAGTTAAAGGCGGGGCCGACAAGCCCGTAATAGTTGCTCCGCAGATTCGGATACCGATTACCTCAAGTTTTATTAATAGCAATTTTATTAATGCAAATTCTAACACGTTTAAAACTAATACAGCTTTTAACAATCTCATAAAGGGCCTGTATATTACTGTAAATAAAACTCAATCTGCCGGTACGGGTGGAATCATATTTATTGATCCCCGCTCTGTTATCAGCAAACTGGACATTTATTATAAAACCACAACAGGAACCGTAATCGATACCGCCTTAGCTAGTTTTCCGGTTGCAACTGCAGCATCGCAGATAAAGCATACAAGAACTACAGAAGTTGAAACGCAACTTAATACAACTAATACATCAGCAAGCTTTGCTACTGTGTATGTACAGCCGCTTGGAGGTTTAAGAACAAAAATTAAATTCCCATACTTATCAAAACTGAACGAGAGTGGAAAGATCTCCATCAACAAAGCTGAACTTGTGATACCGGTTTTAGATAATACGGCTGTGTTCCCTTTCAAACCTGCACCAAGATTAGCACTTTACCGCTCCGATATTGCCGGACAAAGGGTAATTATACCTGATAATTTCAATCAGGCTACCTTTGGAGGTTTCTACAATGCTACAGACAAAACGTATACGTTTAATGTAACGAATTACATTCAGTCTATACTAAGCAATAAACTTGTACAATACGATACTTTTATTGCACCAATAGATTTGCCTTCAACAACCACACCCAATATTTTTTCTTCGGCCACAACAGCGGCACGATCGGTTCTTGGCGGTGGTAATCATCCCACAACTAGGATGAAATTAAAACTTACGTATACAAAGCCGAATTAACATTCGGCTTCTTCTTTATAAACGTCATTTTGTAGCTTAGCGAGTAAAATTACTACCATGTGTGGAATAGTTGGATATATAGGGCATAGAAACGCCTGGGATGTTATCATCAAAGGTCTTCACCGCTTAGAATATCGTGGATATGACAGTGCCGGCGTTGCCTTAATGAATCATGATCTAAAGATTTATAAAAAGACGGGAAAAGTTGCTGAACTTGAAGCATTTGCTAAACATGAAGATGTAAGCGGATCGATAGGAATGGGGCATACTCGTTGGGCTACACACGGTATTCCCTCCGACTATAACTCTCATCCTCATACTTCAGGAGATGGTAGATTATCAATCATACATAATGGTATTATTGAAAATTATGCCGTTTTAAAGGAAGCCCTTAAATCTAAAGGGCACGTTTTTAAGAGTGATACAGATACAGAAGTATTAGTACATTTTATTGAAGAAATCCAAAAAGCAAATAATCTCGACTTATTCGATGCTGTACGAGTTGCCCTTAACGAAGTGGTAGGTGCTTATGCCATTGTGGTAATGAGTAACGATGAGCCCGATGTTTTAGTTGCTGCCAGAAAGGGAAGCCCCATGGTGATTGGTGTAGGCGATGAAGAGTATTTCATAGCTTCAGATGCTTCACCAATAGTTGAATACACCAAAAACGTTATTTATTTAAAAGACAGTCAGATAGCATATATAAAGAAAAATGAACTTGTTATCAAAGACATTAATAACAGGATTGTAACACCTTACATTCAAGAGCTTGCGCTTGAGCTGGAGATGCTTGAAAAAGGAGGTTATGATCACTTTATGTTAAAGGAGATCTACGAACAGCCGCGTTCCATTCGTGATTGTATGCGCGGACGGATCTACCCAATTGAAGGAAAAGTGCAGCTGGGAGGCATTAAAGATTATGCCGATAAGCTTAAAAATATTGATCGCATTATAATCGTTGCCTGCGGAACTTCATGGCACGCAGGTTTGGTGGGAGAATATCTTATCGAGGAATATGCACGGATACCTGTAGAAGTAGAATATGCTTCAGAATTCAGATATAGGAATCCAATTATCTCTGAAAAGGATATTGTGATTGCTATATCCCAATCCGGAGAAACCGCGGATACCATGGCTGCAATTGAACTGGCGAAAGAAAGAGGAGCTACTATTTTTGGGATCTGCAATGTTGCAGGATCGTCGATTCCCCGCATTTCGGACGCTGGTGTTTACACTCACGCCGGACCCGAAATTGGAGTAGCTTCAACCAAAGCATTTACGGCACAAGTAACTGTTCTTACGCTGATGGCATTCTTTATGGCTCAGCAGAGAGGAACTGTTAAAGAAAGCACCCTGGTAAGCTTACTAACTGAATTAGATGCTATCCCGGCTTTAGTCGAAAAATGCTTGAAAGCTGATAACCACATTATAGAAATTGCTGAGAAACTTAAAGATTCTACTAACTGCTTGTTTTTAGGCAGAGGAAGCGGTTTCCCTGTCGCTTTAGAAGGTGCTTTAAAGCTTAAAGAAATTTCATATATACATGCCGAAGGCTATCCGGCGGCTGAAATGAAACATGGTCCCATTGCACTTATAGATGCCGAAATGCCGGTAATTGTGATCGCTACAAAAAACGCATCTTACGAGAAGGTTATCAGTAATATTCAGGAAGTAAAGGCCCGCAAGGGAATTGTGATTGCGATAGTTACCGAAGGCGATAAGGAGGTTAGAAAGATGGCGGATTATGTAATTGAAATTCCGGATGCTAATGACGCCTTTTTACCTTTATTGGCGACTATTCCTTTGCAACTATTATCCTACCATATAGCGGTTATGCGGGGATGTAATGTTGATCAGCCTAGGAATTTGGCAAAAAGTGTTACAGTAGAATAGCCTCACCCCCAGCCCTTCTCCAATGAGAGGGGAGGTTGGATTTTAAGGTTATTAGTGCATTTATAAACGTATTAACTGCGTTTTCTGAAAAATCTTAACACCCAGATTAAAACCGCAACAAGGGCAATTACTATAAATACCCCAACATACATTCCTGCCTGAAATATATCCCCAATTGCTTCGCAGCTTGTTAAAAGGGTTATCGCAAAAACTGAAAGCGAAAAAAATATCCTGTTATTCATCGTTTTAAAATAAAAAAGTAGTGTACTTCTGTAAATACACTACTTTTTAAGAAAAAGTTTTTATTATAAATTATTTTTTAGCTGCTGAGTAGCGCTCAGAAACAGCATTCCAATTAATCACATTAAAGAAAGCTGCGATATAATCAGGGCGACGGTTTTGATAATTTAAGTAATAAGCGTGCTCCCAAACATCCATCCCTAAAATAGGAGTTCCCTTTACGTCAGCAACATCCATTAATGGATTATCCTGATTAGGAGTTGAAGAAACTTGCAATTTGCCATCAGCGGAAACGCTTAACCAAGCCCAGCCAGATCCAAAACGAGTTGTTCCGGCTTCGCTGAACTTCTTTTTAAATTCTTCAAAAGACCCGAAAGTTTCAGTAATAGCCGTTGCTAACTCGCCGGAAGGTTCACCGCCACCATTTGGGCCGATTACTGTCCAGAATAAACTGTGGTTATAATGACCGCCACCATTATTTCTAACTGCCGGTGGGTATTGAGAAATTGAGGCTTGAAGTTCTTCTAAAGATTTAGACTCGGCATCAGAGCCGGCGATAGCATTGTTAAGATTTGTAACGTAGGCATTATGATGCTTTCCATGGTGAATTTCCATGGTGGCTTTATCAATATGGGGTTCTAATGCATCACTTGCATAAGGGAGCGCTGGTAATTCGAAAGACATATAAAATTATTTTAGAGTTAAATTTTCAAAGACACAAATATAACTTATGATTAAAATAATTGTTCAGAGAGATGTCAAGTTTTATCCCTTTTAGATAAAAAGAACTCTTTTACTAAGGTTGCACATTCCTGCTCTTTAATACCTGCAATAAGTTCTGTTTTGGGGTGAAGAATATTACTACCAATTTGACTAAATCCGCGCTTTTCATCCCGGGCACCGTAAACAATCTGGCTTATTTGGGTCCAGTAAGATGCGCCGGCACACATTACACAAGGTTCAATAGTAACATATAACGTGCAATCTTTCAGGTATTTTCCGCCCAGATAATTTGCCGCAGCTGTAAAAGCCTGCATCTCGGCGTGAGCTGTTACATCATTTAACCTTTCGGTGAGGTTATGGCCGCGGCCTATAATTTTGCCATTCGAAACAATTACCGCGCCGATTGGAACTTCATCCACACTGAAAGCAATTTTAGCTTCCTTTAAAGCTTCGTTCATAAAGAACTCGTGTGGAGAAACAACGGTTTCCGATTCAAAATTTACATATCTCATTATATCAATTTTGAACCATTAGGTAACGTGCGCTCAACAGCTGCTAACACAATGTGTCCGTTTTCATCGGCAAAACCGGTTACTAAAAACTCGGACATAAATTTACCGATTTGTTTCTTAGGGAAATTAATAACACCAATGATTTGACGTCCTACTAATGTTGCTTTAGTGTAATGTGCGGTTATTTGTGCACTACTCCATTTCACACCGAATTCACCAAAATCAACCTTAACTATATATGCGGATTGTCTTGCCTCAGGGAAATCTAAAACTTCCAGAATTGTTCCGATTCGCAATTCTACTTTTTCAAATTCAGACCAGGATATCTCTTCCATAAAGTCAAAAGTAAAACGATAGTTCAACAAATTCGAAAAGTTCTGGATATTTTGGCATTTAATATAGATTTGCAGCATGGCGGAAGTACGTTTAAAAAAAGGAAAGGAAAAGGCAGTAAAACAATTACATCCCTGGGTATTTTCCGGTGCGATAGACGCAGTAAAGGGAAATCCAAAGAATGGAGAGATTGTTTCGGTACTTGATGCCAGCGGAGGGTTTTTGGCCAAAGGATTTTACAACAACCAATCGCGTGTAGCAGTGAGATTGCTAGTATGGGATAGTGATACAGAACTAAATGAGGATTGGTGGAGACTTAGAATTGCAAAGGCCTTGAAGGCACGCGAAGTAATCCTTACATCTACTCATACAAACGTTTGCAGGTTAGTATTCAGCGAAGCTGATTATTTGCCTGGATTAATTGTAGATAAATATGCAGACTTCTTATCGGTACAGATACATACCAACGGGATTGATAATGTAAAGCATATTTTATTAGATGAGCTTCGAAAGCAGTTAAATCCAGCTGGAATTTTCGATCGGAGCGATGCTTCTGCGCGTGCGCATGAAGGACTTGAACCTTCGCACGGCATCTTAGCCGGTATTGCTCCGCCCGAGTATGTAGAAGTGAAGGAAAACGATATTAGATATTTGATTAATATTTCCGAAGGTCAAAAATCAGGCTTCTTTTGTGATCAAAGACATAACAGGCGCATTGTTGCGGAACATGCCGCTGGAAAGCGTGTGTTAGATTGCTTTGCCTATTCGGGAGGTTTTTCTTTAAATAGTTTGCAATTGGGCGCTCGTGAAGTAATTAGTGTGGATAGTTCGCCTCTTGCGATTGAAACGCTCAATAAGAATATCGGGTTAAACGGCTTTGAGAAAATTAGGCAGCAATCCGTTCAGTCGGATGTGAATAAGCAATTACGCAGCTTCCGCGAAAGCGGTGAACTATTCGATATTGTGATTCTCGACCCGCCCAAATATGCACCAACACGTTCTTCGCTTGATAAGGCATCAAGGGCTTACAAGGATTTGAACAGGATAGCCATGTCGCTGATAACTAGTGGAGGTTTACTGGCCACGTTCTCTTGTTCGGGCGCCGTTGATATCACACATTTCAAACAAATTCTTGCCTGGGCTGCATTAGACGCCGGAAAGGAAATCCAGTTTATTTACCAGTTTTGCCAGCCGGAAGATCACCCAATACGAGCATCCTTCCCCGAAGGAGAATATCTAAAGGGGCTTCTTTGCAGGATTGTTTAACTGTTTAAAATTCAACGTTATCCGGCGTATTCCGAAGATCTATTGGCTTTGACTTAGATTTCATTTTTAGGTTAAGCATTTCTACCAGTACAGAAAACGCCATGGCAAAATAAATATATCCTTTCGGGATGTGTTGCTCAAATCCCTCAGCAAGTAACGATACACCAATTAATAATAAAAATGATAAGGCAAGCATTTTCACCGTTGGATGGTCATTTACGAACCTGCTGATACCGCCGGCCGATACCATCATTACACCAACGGCAATAATTACCGCTGCAATCATTACTAAGATCTCATCGGCCATACCAACCGCGGTAATTACCGAATCGAGTGAAAATACAATATCTAGTATTAAAATTTGGATAATTACTCCTGTAAAAGTATGGACCTTGCCACCTTCTTGCTGATGCTCATCACCCTCCAGTTTTTCATGAATCTCACTTGTGCTTTTATAAATTAGAAAAAGACCTCCGATAATCAAAATCAAATCTCTTCCCGAAATAGCTATCTTTTCCAATAAGCCTTCTTTTGTCACCCCTATCCATTCGCCCGGATTGAACAGTGGAGAAGTTAGGCGCATTACCCAATTTAAGGAAAGCAACAGCAATATGCGGGTTATCATGGCAAGTGCAAGGCCCAATTTTCTAGCTTTTTTTTGCTGATGCTTGGGCAACTTACTTGACAGGATCGAGATGAAAATGATGTTATCAATCCCCAATACAATTTCAAGAAGAGTTAAGGTAATAAGTGAGATCCAAATTTCCGGATTAGAGAGTAGTTCCATTAAGTTTCTAATATCAATCTGCTAATAAACAAAAAAACCCTCCAAGTGATGGAAGGTTTTTTAATCATTAATTTAAAAAGAACGTATGTATACTTAGAGAACTAAGTCAAACAAGTATAAGCTCCGTAAATCCTATCGCATCTTCCCTTCTTCAAAATTGGTGCTCATTAAAAAGACTCACAAACAATCTGGATGTTACAAATTTTTATCCAATAATTTTTAAGCAGACAAACATACATTTTATGTTTTGATTTCTTTTAATAGAAGGCAGAGAGATAACTTGAAGATAATATAAGAGGGTTATTGATTTAACAAGCTGATAAATAATTATTTACCGCATCAATACAATTCATCAATCTTATGGAACCCGTTCCTGAAATTGCAGAATAATTTGCCTTGAGGCTAGTGAGTTCCTTGTGCCACACTTGCATAAAGTGTTCTCTTAGGTGAGGAAAATCCCTCAGCGGATCTTCTTGCCATGGTAAATCGATATCCATCAATAAATAAAAATCGTAAGGGTGGTTTGGAAGTTCATCAAGAACTTCCTGCGGTGATTTACCGAAGTTGTAATCGCACCAGATCTTTACTGTAATAAAGGTGGTATCGCAAATTAAGAGGCGATTGGCTTTGGGGATTAGAGCTTTCTCCAGCGCAAGCTGACCATGAAACATATTTATCTCGTCTTGCCAGGAACATGGCCCAGTCAGCTTTTCGCAATATCCACGGGCATACTCGGGCACCCAAACAGTTTGGTAATGCTCGGCAAGCTGCTCTGAAATAGTAGATTTTCCGGTTGACTCTGGACCGACTACAGCTATCTTGATTATTTTACCGTCAGTCTCCATGTACGCCGCCAATTTAAATAACCTAAAGTTGCCAATACTAAATACAATGTATACAGGACCGCAGTGAGTGCGAGATTTTTATAGAGGTACAGGGGGATGTAGCAAATATCAACAATGATCCATAGTACCCAGTTCTGAATTATTTTCCTGGTAAGAAGAAACTGAGCGACCAGACTTATAGCGGTACAAGTACCATCAATATAGGGAACATCTGTGTTGGTAAACGTGTCGAGGGAAATGCCCAAAACAGCAGAAAGGATTACAATAGATAATATGGTTTTGAAAATTAGAGATGAACTAAGTGAGGCTATTGGCTGTTGATCTTCTTCTTTTCGTTTTATCCAATAATACCATCCATATACACTAGTTACCAAGAAATAAACTTGGAGCGCAGCATCGCCGTACAGCTTATACTGATAAAATAATACCGAGTAAGCAGCGATACTTAAGATGGCAATTAGCCAATTTAGAATATGTTGCTTTGCTGCCAGATAAACACAAAGAAAGCCTGTTATTGTACCAAACCATTCGAGTTCAGAAGTTTGAATTAACTGATCACAAAAGAGTAACCAGAAAGACGCTTGGCAGAATATCACCCGGCAAATTTAACCTTCCAAAGGCAAAAAAAAAACCTCCCTGAAAATCAGAAAGGTTTCTTCAAAATTAGCGTTTTATTGGGCAGTTGCAGGGCTAGAAGTAAAACCTAAGCTGGCGCGCACACTTACATCCGCATTTAGCGAATTGCGTAACACATATTCCATTCTAAGGCGCGCAGAAGAACTTTTTATAATGTCATCCAGAAAACGAGAATTGTCAATGTCGAGTACTACGGTTGAACCAACAGTAGAAGCAATGTCGTTTCTGGTGGCAACGAGCACTTCGCCTGAGCCATCGCTTTTTGACAAATAAAGTTTCATGGAACTAAAAACACCAAGATTTTGGTTTGATGGACTACTGGCTACAACCTTTGCAGATGCAACCCGAACTTCTTTTATTTGAGCATTTGAGCTTCCGCCGAAAATCTGATCGGCACTGCTGGCAGAACTGACCGCTGATTTCATACTACCAGTATTGGTACCTGCCGGGATGATTAGAGTGGCTGTATATGGAAGCGAAGATCTTACAATAGATTGAACTGTAGCACAGGCTGTTATTATGGAAACGGCTATAAAACCACTTATTAATTTTTTCATAATTGTGTATTTAGGGGTTTAACAGTTATGGGGGTGAAAGGTTTTTTGGTTAGTTTTGAAAAACTTCTATACCATAAAAATGAAAATTACCTTCTTGACTTTCTTTTCCTTATTAACAAGTATTTGTTATTCTCAAAAAGCACAAAATGTTTATTTTTTGAAAGGAGATGAAGTGTTTGTTGAAACAAAGGGGGAAGCTGAATACACCCGAGTGATTCAGGAACCAGATTCCGGCTCGGTGCTTTATAATGTTCTTGAATTTTATCCCGATAATACCAAAAAGACTATTGGAACTGTTTCTAAATTTGAGCCAAAACTTGTTTATGAGGGGCAAGTAGTAACATTCTATCCCAATGGCAAGAAAAGGGATGTTGGGTTTTACAAGAATGGTGAAAGGTCCGGGGACCATTTCATTTATTACAAAAATGGTCGCTTAAAGCTACGTGAGAGCTTACAAAAACCTCAATCATCTGATCCAAAAATCCCTGCTAAATCAGATTATAGATTATGGGATTATTTTGATTCTACGGGAGTACAAATAATTAAAGATGGAAATGGCATTTTTAAAAGCAACAAAGATGATTCTGAAATCATCGAAGAAGGTATTTACAAAGATGGATTGAAGGAAGGTACTTGGATTGGCGAATACCCTAAATACAGTGCTTCGTTTGTGGAAAAATTTGAAAAGGGCAAATTGCTTTCAGGCATATCAAAACTACAAGATGGTACTGTAACAGAATATACAAGCGAAGACGTAATGCCTGAATATAAGGGAGGCATTCAAAAGTTTTACTCTTATGTGAGCAGATCTTTTATATACCCTCCCGTCGTTCTACGACAAGGACTTAACGGACTGATAATCGTTTCGTTTGTGGTAGAAGCCAATGGTTCTTTAACTGATGTGTTTGTAAAAAAAGACCTAGGATTTGGTACAGGTGAAGAAGCAGTCAGACTTATACGTTCATCTCCAAGATGGATCCCCGGACGCCAGCATGGCATTCCGGTAAGGGTACAATATACATTGCCGATAAACCTAAAGCTCAACGCCGATAGAAGCCTAACATTTTAATTAAGTAATGCGAATATAATTTATTAAAAGAACCTCCCTTTTTATACCTTTGCATCCCGACAATCATGTCGGGATTTTTGTGTCAAACGCTCCCCGGCAATTTTTACAAATCGCATTTTTGAAACTTGATTTACAAATTACTCCCTTAAAATGCCAAAAGATCCCTCGTTAAAATCAATCTTGATCATCGGTTCAGGACCAATTATTATCGGTCAGGCTGTAGAATTCGATTATTCCGGCTCGCAAGCTGCTTTATCTCTTAAAGAGGAAGGTATTGAAGTTTCGATCATAAACTCCAACCCAGCCACCATCATGACCGACAATGTAATTGGCGATCATGTGTATTTATGGCCACTTACTTGCGAGAGCATCGAGAAAATTTTACAAGAGCGTAAGATTGATGCTGTACTTCCAACTATGGGAGGGCAAACTGCTCTTAATCTCGCCAAAGAAGCCGAAGAGCGTGGAATCTGGGAAAAGTATGGTGTCCGGATTATTGGAGTAGATATCGCCGCTATAGAAAAGACCGAAAATCGTGAAGAATTTCGCCAATTGATGGTTGACATCGGTATTGGTGTTGCTCCTTCAAAAATCGCTAATTCTTTTCTTGAAGGAAAAGAGGCAGCCCAGCAAATTGGTTTCCCCTTAGTAATTCGCCCCTCATATACCATGGGTGGATCAGGAGGTGGATTTGTTCATAAAAAAGAAGATTTCGACGCTGCTTTAAGTCGCGGATTACAAGCCTCCCCAACTCATGAGGTACTTGTTGAACAAGCGGTTATTGGTTGGAAAGAATATGAATTAGAATTACTTCGTGATGGAAATGATAACGTAATCATCATTTGCTCTATTGAGAATTTCGACCCGATGGGAATTCATACTGGTGATTCGATTACGGTTGCGCCTGCCATGACTTTGAGTGATCGCTGTTACCAGGATATGCGGAACCAGTCAATCAAAATGCTACGTGCTATTGGTAATTTCGCGGGAGGTTGTAATGTTCAGTTTTCGGTTAATCCTGCGGATGAATCAATTATAGCGATTGAAATTAACCCCCGTGTTTCACGTTCATCAGCCTTAGCGTCGAAAGCAACCGGTTACCCAATTGCAAAGATTGCGGCAAAGCTGGCTATCGGTTACAACCTTGATGAAATAGAAAATCAGATCACCAAAACCACTTCTGCATACTTCGAACCGACACTTGATTATGTAATCGTAAAGATTCCCCGCTGGAACTTTGATAAATTCAAGGGAGCGAACATGGAGCTTGGCTTACAGATGAAAGCCGTAGGTGAAGTAATGGCAATCGGACGTACATTTATCGAAGCATTACAAAAAGCTTGTCAGAGTTTGGAAATTGGTCGCGCCGGTTTAGGAGCAGATGGCCGACAAAACCGTAATCTCGACGAAATAATGTACGGATTAGAGCATCCGAGCTGGAACCGTTTGTTTTTGGTTAAAGATGCCATGACGATGGGAGTCCCAATGGAATCTATCCGGAAGGTAACTAAGATTGATAAATGGTTCTTGCTTCAAATCCAGGAGCTTGTTCAGCTGGAACAAGAATTGAAGCGTTATTCGTTAAACAACATCCCTAAAGAATTCTTCTTCACATTAAAGCAAAAAGGGTTCTCAGATATTCAGATCGCCTGGTTATTAAGTAACGTTACAGAAGATGAAGTTTACGATCGTAGAAAAGAATTAGGAATCAAACGTGTTTATAAAATGGTTGATACTTGTGCAGCGGAGTTTCCTGCACAAACGCCATATTATTATTCAACGTTTGAAGACGAGAACGAATCCACTCCAAGTGATAAGAAAAAAATCATTGTTTTAGGCTCTGGCCCAAATCGTATCGGGCAGGGAATTGAGTTTGATTATTCTTGTGTACACGGACTTCTGGCTGCCAAAGAATGCGGCTTCGAATCCATCATGATCAACTGTAATCCGGAAACAGTTTCAACAGATTTTAATATGGCCGATAAGTTATATTTCGAGCCTGTTTTCTGGGAACATGTTCGTGAGATAATTGAGCTTGAAAAACCAGAAGGAGTGATTGTTCAACTTGGCGGGCAAACGGCACTCAAAATGGCGGAAAAGCTTCACCAGCACGGAATTAGAATAATTGGCACTTCGTACGACAATATGGATATCGCCGAAGATCGTGGCCGTTTCTCAGATCTATTAAAGGATTTGGGAATTCCTTATCCAAATTATGGTGTTGCCGAAGATGCTGAAGAAGCGTTGGTTGTAGCGAAAAAAGTAGGATATCCGGTGTTAGTTCGTCCGAGTTATGTACTTGGCGGACAAGGAATGAGTATCGTTATCAATGATGAGGATCTTGAGAATGCGGTTGTAAAGTTACTAGGAGATCTTCCTGGGAACCGCGTGTTAATTGACCACTTTTTAGACAGAGCCGAAGAAGCAGAGTCTGATTCTATTTGTGATGGGGATGATGTACATATCGTTGGATTGATGGAGCATATTGAGCCTGCCGGGATTCACTCCGGTGATTCTAGTGCGGTGCTGCCACCATTTAATTTATCTGAAAACGTAATCCGCCAGATGGAGGAATACAGTATCAAACTGGCGAAAGCTTTAAACGTAATCGGACTACTAAACATCCAATTTGCTATAAAAGACGAAAAAGTATATGTGATTGAAGCGAATCCAAGAGCGTCACGTACAGTTCCTTTTATCGCGAAAGCGTACGATGTTCCCTACATCAACATAGCGGCTAAGATCATGCTGGGTGTTAACAAGTTGAGGGATTTCAAGATTGAGCGCAAACTTGTTGGTTACGCGATCAAAGAACCTATTTTCTCTTTTGATAAATTCCCTGAGGTTGAAAAACAGCTAGGGCCAGAGATGAAATCGACCGGTGAAGCGATAAGATTTATAAAGGATCTGGAAGATCCATACTTTGTGAAGTTGTACAAAGAGAAATCGATGTACTTGAGTAAATAATTAAGAAAGGCCGGTTGGGAGACTGGCCTTTCTTAATTATTTACCGCTACCAGCTTATCCAAACAACGAACTAAAAACCTCCTCAATCTTCGAAACGCTTTTAATCTCGATAGAAGAATAGCGTTTTATGTCAAGGCCTTTTTGATTGTACTTTGAAATATAAATTTGCTGAAAACCTAATTTTTCTGCTTCCGCGATACGTTGCTCTATCCGATTAACGGCTCTTATTTCCCCCGACAATCCAACCTCAGCTGCAAAACAAACTTTAGTTGACACGGATATATCTTCGTGAGATGAAATAATCGCTACCACAACCGCCAAATCAATTGCCGGATCTTCTACTTTTAATCCACCGGCAATATTTAGAAATACGTCCTGGGCACTTAAGCGAAAGCCACAACGTTTTTCGAGCACCGCAAGAAGCATATTCATTCGCTTGGTGTCAAATCCCGTAGCTGAGCGCTGAGGCGTGCCATAAGCAGAAACGCTAACTAAGGCCTGCGTCTCAATTAACATCGGCCTTGCCCCTTCTAACATTGCCGAAATGGTTATCCCGCTCAGTTCTTCATCCCGTTGGGAAAGTAGTATTTCTGAAGGATTAGAAACCTCCCGCAAGCCACTTCCCTGCATTTCATAAATACCCAATTCAGAAGCTGATCCAAACCTGTTCTTGATTGCCCTTAGAATTCGATAAACATGATGCCTGTCGCCTTCAAACTGCAAAACCGTATCTACCATATGCTCAAGGATTTTAGGCCCTGCAATGGCCCCGTCTTTGGTAATGTGTCCGATTAAAAAAACCGGCGTTGACGTTTCTTTCGCAAAGCGAAGTAATTCTGCCGTACACTCTCGCACCTGAGACACACTTCCGGGAGTTGATTCGATATGGGCAGAGTGTAGCGTTTGAATCGAATCAATAATCACCGCTTGTGGCTCTAAAATTTCTATTTGCTTGAAGATATTTTGAGTAGAAGTTTCAGTCAGAATATAGCACTCACCACCTTTTCTTTTTGATAAAGGCGCAAGCCGTTCTGCCCGCATCTTTATTTGCTGTTCACTTTCTTCTCCGGATACATAGAGGATCTTCATCCCCGGAAGGTTAAGAGCTAACTGAAGCATTAAGGTGGATTTCCCTATACCCGGTTCACCGCCAATTAAAACCAATGAGCCTGGTACAATTCCTCCTCCCAAAACCCGGTTAAATTCGCCGTCGGGCGTAATCAATCTGCTTTCCTCTGCAAATATAATTTCATCAATGGCAG
The DNA here is from genome assembly GCA_036399495.1 of Pedobacter sp. Classification (GTDB taxonomy): domain Bacteria; phylum Bacteroidota; class Bacteroidia; order Sphingobacteriales; family Sphingobacteriaceae; genus Paradesertivirga. The sequence continues at coordinate 3,346 of DASWMZ010000034.1, read as the reverse complement.
AAGGCTTTGCCATTCGTGAACTACCTGGAGCCGTTTTCCATTCGGGAACAGAATTGTTTCCCTTTTGAATCACTTCTTCAACAAAGCTGTTCCATTGATTGCACGATGGGCATTTCCCCAGCCACTTAGCTGATTCGTAACCGCAACTCTGACAGAAATATGCTGATTTGGTTTTAGCCAATGGATATACGATTTAGTGAGGTACGATTTACGATTTAAAAAGCGAAGTGTAAAAAAGAACTTGCCAAAAGTTAAGAACATTTGGCAAGTTTAATAAGCGTTTTACAATTTGTAAATTATAATTTGATTTCTTCTTCCTTAGAATTAAGGAAGTGAAACTCGGTAAGGTGGTAAGAAGGTTCCCCCTTTACCTTAATTCGTTTACCATATTTGAAGAACCACTGCCACTGGCGTGAGTAGATTCCCTTTTTGATATAAGCTTCAATATAAGGGTGTACGCAAAGCGTAATATTTTTTTCATTTTGCTCATTGAGGATATAATTAAGATTATTCTCAATATCATCCATCAAAATGATGCTTGCCTTAATTTCTCCGGTGCCATCGCAAGCAGGACATTTTTCGTTTGTAACGATGTTCATTTCCGGACGAACACGCTGTCTGGTAATTTGAACCAGTCCAAATTTACTTGGAGGCAGAATGGTATGCTTAGCACGATCCAAAGACATTTGCTCCCTTAAATACTCAAACAATTCTTTGCGATTTGTTGGCTTATGCATATCGATAAAATCGATTACCACAATGCCGCCCATATCGCGCAAGCGAAGTTGTCTGGCAATTTCTTTAGCTGCTTCCTTATTTACCTGGAAGGCATTTTCTTCCTGGTTTTCTGGATGTGCAGTACGATTACCACTATTGACATCAATCACGTGAAGTGCTTCGGTATGCTCCACAACTAGATAAGCACCGCCCGGAAGATTAACAGTTTTTCCGAAAGCGCCTTTAATTTGTTTGTCTACACCGAAGTGTTCAAATATAGGCTCGCGCTGTTTATGGAGTTTTACAATTCGCTCTAGTTCAGGTGAAATACCTTGAATATAAGAACGCACTTCTTCGTAAATGGCGGGATCATTTACATGGATATTAGTAAAATCTGCATTAAGAAGATCTCTCAAGATTGTAGAGGCCCTTCCCATTTCGCCTAACACTTTTTTGGAAGGTTCCGTAACCGGAAGTCTTGTACTAAAAGATTCAAATCTTGCGATAAGATCAAGCAAATCCTTTTGTAATTCTGCCACACCCTTTCCTTCAGAAACCGTTCGAATTATTACTCCAAAATTTTTGGGCTTAATGCTCTCAACGATCTTTTTTAAGCGATTCCTCTCCGAGTTATTTTTGATCTTTTTAGAGATGGAAATGACGTCGGAAAAAGGCACCAATACCACAAATCTTCCGGCAATTGAAAGATCGGAACTTAGTCGCGGACCTTTTGTTGAAATAGGTTCTTTTGCAATCTGAACCGGCAATAGCATATTGCGATTCAAGATCTCAGAAATTTTGCCGGATTTATTTATATCCTCTTCCAGCTTAAAACTATTGAGCAGTTTCTCTTTGTAACTGCCATTCTTTACAATCTTAGTCAGCTTAATAAGCGACTGCACCTGAGGCCCCAGGTCAAGATAATGCAAGAAAGCATCTTTTTCGTAGCCTACATCCACAAAAGCCGCATTTAGCCCTGGCATGATCTTCTTGATCCGTCCAAGGTAAATATCACCAACAGCATAATTGTTGTTAATGTGCTCTGTGTTAAGTTCTACGAGTTGCTTGTCTTGCAGTAAAGCTATAGTCACCCCGTTGGGGGTTGAATTGATGATTAATTCCTTTACCAACAGCTACTCTTTTAAGGCGGTGGTGCCGCCCGGGTTAACACAAAATGAATAGATAACACAAGAACCTCCGATCGCTGGGCGTGGAGGTTTTTAGTTAATTAGTTAAAAGTTCATTAGTATGAATTGGTCACTCTGACTAATGGCTAATGACTAACGAACCAATTATTTTTTCTTATGTCTGTTCTTTCTTAAACGCTTTTTGCGTTTGTGGGTAGCCATTTTATGTCTTTTTCTTTTTTTACCGCTTGGCATAGCTTTTGAATTTTAAATGTTTTTTATTTAATTATTTCTTTAATTCTTGAATTTTGCTGTCTACATACCTGGTCAAATTTGGATCTGCAGCCAACTCTTTACTTTTTTCGTAGGCAGTAATTGCTTCGGATTTTTGACCGAGGTTTTCGTAAGACGAGGCTAAATAAAACCACGCATCCGGACTTGGCGCTACTTCAATTACGGTTTTAAATCTATTCACAGCTTTGTCGAATTGACCAGATTTAATTGAGAATAGTCCCAGATTTAAATTTGCCTTAACATTTTTGGGATCTTGTTTTACTACTTCTAAAAGCAATGTTATACCCTGCATTGGACTTGGTGTTCCGCTTACATAAGCCACACCTAAACCTGTTTTGGCATCAAGACTTGCCGGTTTAATCTCTAACGCTTTTTGATACGTTTCGATCGCTTTTTGAACCAGGGCCGGTTGTGTTAAGCTATCTTTTGTTGATTGATATGCCGAGGTAAACAAGTCGCCTGCTTTCAGCCAATCTTCGTAATCACTACTTGCTTTAGCGAGCACTTCATAATAGAAGGCACTGGGAGCGGGTTGATTTACATCATTCCACTTTGTTGCAAGTTGCTTTTGCAAATCGAGCTTCTGATCGCCTTCGGCAGTTTTTAGCTGATTCTCTAGTTCTGTGATTTGCTGTGCAAGATTCGCATTAAGGCTTTGCTTAGCTGATAAGGAAACATTTTCTACAGTTAATACTGATGTTTGTGATGCATTCTCCGCCCCTTCACCAGAATGCTGGCCTTCATCAACTAATCCCTTGATGTCTAAGGAAAGCAAAAGGCCCATTAGTAAAACTACTAACCCAATAACTGCTATTTGCTTCCCTTTCATGTGATTTTAAGCTTCTGCGCCAGCTGCTTCTTTTGCCGCCGCTTCTAACTTAGTTACATTGCCATTTTTAACTTTCTCAACAAAAACCTTAGCAGGTTTAAAACTCGGAACAAAATGTTCAGGGATGATAATTGCTGTGTTCTTTGAAATGTTACGTGCTGTTTTTGTTGCTCTTTTCTTAACTACAAAGCTCCCAAAACCTCTAACATATACATTCTCTCCTTCTACCATAGAAGTTTTTACAACCTTAAAAAACGCTTCTATCGCTTCTTGTACATCTAACTTCTCAATTCCAGTCTTACTAGATATTTCTGCGATAATTTCTGCTTTAGTCATCTCTAAATTAATTAAACTTTTTTCGTAATCACTTAATTGTTTT
>DASWMZ010000033.1:0-7637 GCA_036399495.1 Pedobacter sp. | reverse complement strand
AAGCTGATGAATGGATGACCGATTACAATTACCATAGACCTCATGAGGCACTAAATTTCAAAACACCTATGGATTTATTACCCGAATTAATAAATTAGCGAGTCAACTTTTGAATGGCTCAAAAAACGGGGGAGCTTACATAAATAGTTTATGTAATAAGGTGCGACGTTTTACACACAAGCATAACAGAGTATACTCATTAATACTTGATGGCTACAAGCGCCGCTGCAAAGTCTCAAAAAAGTGCCCATATAAATAAAGATTATGAAAAAAAGTGCAATAGTAATTATTATACTATGTATGGCCATTTCGATGGTTACCGTTGGACAAGATATAAGGCCATTTGTTGTTGGTGAAAAAACTGACTTACATTCGAAGTATAATAACCGGAATTATGAGATCTCTGTTTTTTTGCCAGAAAATTACTCGAAGGATAGTACAAAGTACTCATGTTTATACTTGTTTTATGGAGGAGATCCAAAGTTTCTTTCTGCAAGTGGGATAGTTACAGCCTTATCTGACGCGACCTGGGAAATTCCTAAGCTAATCATAGTAGGGGTGACAAATATGCAATGGTTTTGTGATTTAACCCCTGTTCCACTTAAAGGCATGGAAGACAAGACAGGGGGGGCTAAAGATTTCCTGAACTTTGTGACAAATGATTTATTTAAATTCATTGATAGTAGATATAAAACCACTGATCACAGGATTTTTATGGGTCATTCATTCGGAGGTTTATTCGGAGTATATTCTTTCCTTGAAAATCCTAAGAGTTTTAAGGATTATATTTTAATTAGTCCTTCACTTGCAATAAGAGCCGATTATATTCAAGAAGCACTTAAACAAAAAATATTAAATCGTAATGATGAACTAGAGAATAAAATGTATTTTTCATTAGGTTCTGAAGAAGAATCCAGATATCTAAAAAGTGCATTATGGTTAATCGAAGGATTAGAATCGAAGAAGCTCAAAAATTTAAAATGGAAACATGAAGTTCATCCTGGGAAGAACCACCATACCGTAGCTCCAATTTCATTAATGAACGGACTATTATATGTGTTCGGTAAAGAAAATAAATAACACGCACCTTACCGTCATATACAGAATGGTTTCAAGTGGGTACTGTTCACTTTCGCCTTGGATCAACGTACTGGTTTCTAATCATAAAGAGCTTTGTCAATACTTTCACCTCTCCACACAATCTTTTGACGGAGTAGGACAATACTTGATGAACTTTCCAAATTCACCCTACCCTAAAACTCCCACCTATAAAACAAATTCGGGAATATTCCCAAAGCATCATAAGTATTCCTCACCTGGCCATTTACTTCGTTATAGCTTTGACTCGTTAAATAAGTTTTTCCGGTTACGTTCACAATGTCTAAACCGGTGCTCCAATTGCTTGCTTTTCTGTTTCTTTTAAATGCAATTTTTAAATCAGGCTTGAAGTATAAATCGTCTTCAAGAGAATAAGCTTTACTGTAATCTAAAACCGTATATCCTTTTTGACGTGATTCTGCAAGATTGAGAGGGGTGAAGCGAGCCGGTCCGCCAACTACCATTCTAACGTTCAATTGAATCAAGTTTTGCTTGCTGCGGCCCACTCCCCATTCTTTACCTCCCACGAAAGTGACGAGGTATTTGCGGTCGAAACTCGTTGAATGTTCACGGAGTAAAATATCGGTATATAATGACCGGAAGACCGAGCCGGTAAGCATGTAATATGAGCCTCTATTGAAAAAGCGCTCTAGCGTAAACTCTAAACCGTAGTTCTTTCCTTTACCTTCATTGTAAAAACGGTCGCGGCCATAGTAAAAGCCTGCGGCATTTACAGCTGATGAAGTTGCCTCTTCGCTAAAGCCAACAGGGACATCAAACAGCGACTGATAATAAGTTTCGGCCTTGAAGCGGAGTTGAGAGGAAATGTTCCAATCATAAGCTAAGATAAAATGATGTGCTTTGCTTAAATCCAGGTTTTTGTTACCGAGCGAGAAGTTGCCGAGGCCGTCGTCCACCTGCCCTAAATATGTGGAAGGAGCTTCTAAACGGCTATGTAAGCCGTATCCTGCGGAGATGCTTTTATTTCCGGAAATTTTAAACGAAGTACTGAAGCGAGGTTCAATAGAATAATTTCCGTTGAGGTTGTATCGCAAATAATGCAAGCCAGTTACAAATGATACAGCACCAGCTGGCCGATATTTCCATTGTGCAAAAGCTTGAAGATAAGATGTGTTTCCTTTGCTGTCAATTAACAGTTCCCGCTTTCCCGGAATGGTGTCATTAACCGCAATTGCAAAGTTTTTAAATTGAAGAAAGGAAATATCGCCCCCGAGGCGAAGCGTACTTTTTGTTCCGAGACGATAATTTAAAGTACTGCTAAAGCGTACGGCAGAGTTGTTAAATTGCTCTTCGTGTTTAGGTTCTTTAACGAAATTGTTTGTTAACGAATCTGATTTGGACTTGTTTTGACTGATATTGTACGATACTCCTGAATAAATATAGCCTTTATTAAGGTTGTGCGTGTAAGTAACTCCGCTAATGCCGACTTTGCTGTTGTATGTACTGCTAAACCGTTTGTACTTGTCAACTTTCCAAAGCGTGGAGTCTTTTTCGGCCGGCGCGTCACTATTGCCGTCGCCGCCTATTCCGTAAAAAGAAAATACCCCCTTTTTTGCCGGAACGTTTACGTTAAAGATTAAGTCTTGATAAAAAGGAGCAAATTCTATTAATCCCGCTTTTTGAGCTAAAGCTAAAGACGAATAGCGATACTTGAATAAGTATGAGGCCTTGCTTTTTGAGGAAAACGGACCTTCAAGTCCGGCTTCAACACCTAAAGTACCGGCTTGAATGTTATACTCTCTTTTATCAGGATTTCCTTTCCGAAGCCGGATATCAAACACGCCCGAAAGAGCATTTCCATATTCGGCGGCGAAGGCTCCGGTAGAGAAGTCGGAGTTTGCCAGAACCGAACTCGTTATCATGCTTATCCCTCCAAAACTTGAACCTTCCTCCGAATAATGGTTTGGATTATAAGTCTCCATTCCGGCAATCCGCCAAAGCAAACCTCTTGAAGAATTTCCCCTTATAATTATCTGATTACTTTCTGCACTACCGGTCTGCACTCCGGGATAAACCGCTACAGCCCTGGAAGGGTCATCAACACTTCCCGCATAGCGCTGCGTTTCTTCAACCGAAAACATACGGCTGCTTACTAAAGCCATATCATTCAGCGGACGTTCTTTTGCAGGTTTTCTAGTGCTTTTGATAACAACTTCCTGAAGGTTTGTAAACGAAACCTCCATCTCAATATTTAAAACGGTTTCTTTCCCTGATGAGACTTGAACATTTGGTAAGTCGACAGGAGTAAACCCTATTTTGCTAAAGCGAATATCAATTCTGCCAACTGGTACTTTTTCAATTACAAAATATCCTGCTTCGTTTGTTTTAGTGGTATAGTCCGACAATTGTTTTACAGTAACGTTTGCGTAGGCAACGGGGCTTTTGGTCTCTTTGTCTATAAGCTGCCCTTTAACCGTTTGTAAATGTTGCGCTTTAAGCGAAAGGGGAACAATAAATAACAGAAAGGCAACTAAAATAGTGTTTAAAAATTTGCGGGTAACTTTTTGTGTGTAAGATTTAAGTTTCATTATTGTTTCATTTTTGAATAAGACAAGAAGTGTAGCACCCTACCCCTACGAAGGTTAAGTTTTTTTTGGAGTAGTTTTATTGAATACTGCAAAGAAGCATCAAAGTGCTGAACTCGGCGTCTTCTTAAGCTTATCGGGACGTCCTAATGGGTATTAACGGACTTTACGTGATTCACGAGATGAGATCTCGTAAGCATAGGTTCGACTTTATGTGAAGAGGACATTAATAAAAGCAATAATTTGAACTTAGAGGAGATATGCGTTAGGGATTGCAGTGAAAATCCTTTTTGTCCGCCTCAGGCGACAAAAAGATTGTAACGAAAAGCCCGCCCGAACGCCCAAAACAAATAGTTATTCGGATTTCAGGTTACTAAGAGAAAAATTATAGTTTTACCAACATGAATGTCAAAGTGACGATTTATTTGTGCTTTATTGGTGCTGCTATTTGCAATATGGTGCTAACATCAGTTTTGCTGGTGATGCGTCGTGATGGTAAAAAGGATGCCAATTGGTTACTGGCTGCGCTGTTAATCTTTCTGGCAGCTAGCTTTTTCACTGATATATTTTTTGCTACCGGATTTTATAACCGATACCCGAGGTGTTTGGGGTACGACTCATTCCTAACATTATCTTTAGGGCCATTACTATACTATTATATAAGGCAACAAACGCGGCCCGATCAGCGACTCGAGGCGGTTGATAGCTTGCATATTCTATCGCTGATAGTCTATGCTTTTTTGTTAAAAGACTTCTTTTTTAGTGATGATGCTACAAAGCGCGCTCTGACGGCGGATGTAAAATCTATCACCAATTATTCGCTTGCTAACAACTTTGTAGTAGGGCAACTACTGATATACGGCTTAGCCTGTTACAGAATGCTTGCAAGACACAATCGCATTATAGAAGACGTACTTTCTTCGCCAGAGAACAAGCGTCTTACCTGGCTACGACATTTGCTCGCTGCCGCTGCTCTATTATTTGTCGTTTGGGTTATTATAAACAATTTTACAGTAAATGAGAGTTTACTTGGTTTGACGCTTTTGATTTTCAGCTATTGGGTTGCATACAAAGCACTTGGCCAGGGATTAGTATTTGACGAGAACTCCACAGAAGCCGTACTTCCTATTTTTCGGGAAGAAGAGCCCGAACAGCGATACCGGAACTCAAACCTTACGCTAGCCGCTATAGAAACTATCGGGGCGAAATTGGTTCGGTTTATGGACGAAAGCAAGCCATACCTTGACCCTGCACTTAGCCTAACAAGTCTGTCATTACAGTTGAACGTTAATCCGAACCACCTTTCTCAAGTGCTCAACGAAGGTTTTAAACTAAATTTCTATAACTTCATTAACCGTTATCGTGTTGAAGAAAGTAAGCGACTACTAATCAACCCAACGTTGGCTCATTACAGTATAATGGCTATAGGCGGCGAGGCTGGGTTCAATTCGAAATCAACTTTTAACAAGGTATTTCGAGAAATTACGGGTGTTTCTCCTTCTGAATACGTTAAGCAGCATCAACAGTTAGGATAAGTTAATTGCCAAACTTAAAACCTTCTTTTGTACAATGGTGAAATTACCAATATAGCACACTGAAAAAATACCTGATTAAGAGTTCATGGTTGGGTAAAATTTATTGAAAAGTTCAGGCTGCTGCTATGTTCTGGAAGCCCTGCTGTTGCTACAAGTCCTCTCCGCCTGAGGCGGATGCGGGCTTTTCGCGGCCATCAGGTTTAGATGGGAAATTATTTTCCTTGTAGGAAGTGATACAATGCAGTTTCTCGCTTATATTAGTTAAAATGACTCTCACGTAGAGGATCTGCTCTTAAGACTAGGATGAAGCCCTTTTGCAGTTGTGATATCGCTTTTAATAATACACGATCCTAGCTATATCGTTCCAGTATTTATGCATTATAAGTATAATTTTATGTAAAACATAAAATTATACTTGTTTTATATAAATAGATAATTACATTTGATTTAAATAAATCGTTATGAAATCAAACAGTAGAAAATTAATCAAAGTATTAAAGGTGGGCTTAGATATCGCCTGGTATCTAAACTTCATTTTCGCAGCAATAGGCCTCATCGTTTTAGTATATGTATTTACAACCCGTGAATATTCCGAAATGAGTATGCAAGTTCAAATTCCAACTCAGGAACTTAACAAGGTTGCATCATCGACAGATATAATTAAGGATGTAATATTAACCACAAAGGAGGCGACACTAAAAATGCAGATGAAGAACACGTTATGGCATATTGTTTCTTCACTCGTCTTGTTTTTTTTAATAGAATTGCTAGCTATTACTATAATCTATAATTTGAGGAAGCTTTTTTCTGGACTCAATAAGGGTTATCCTTTCACTTATGAAAATGTAGTAATTCTTAGGCGTACCGCAATCTGCGTAGCTTTGATTTGGCCGCTGGGGCTTATCATTCAGCTTATAGCCGGAATTATTATCGGGATTTCCATATCCTCAACTTACCCTATAAAAGTAGGCGAATCATTTGATTTTAAGATCTTACTTATTGCAGCTATACTTTACATTATGGCCGAAGTATTCAACTCAGGACTGGAACTTAAAAAAGAAAACGAGGAATTTGTATAATGGCAATTATTGTAAATCTGGATGTTGAGATGGCTAAAAATAAAATGTCGTTAACAGAGCTGGCAGATAAAGTAGGGATATCAATGACTAATTTGTCTTTATTAAAAACAGGTAAAGTAAAAGGGATACGTTTTAATACTCTCGAGGCGATTTGCCGGGAATTAAAATGTAAGCCTGGGGATATTCTGGATATTAGTGGCACTTGACGGGCTTATCAAATTCCACTTAATTTTAGTACTTCGAGCACTACGTAATTTTATCAATATTAGTAAATGTGTTGTTTTCCTCTAAAATGAAAACCCACTATTTATATTAAAATATCTTCCTTCTTTGGATATTCCATATCCTACAGATAACAGTAATCGATTGTAGAAATTAATCCAGCTACCTGGCCCATATGCGCTGTGCCATTTGTTTGATTCGGGCACATTGCTAAACACACGTCCTGAATCAAAAAATCCAAATAAGCCGAAATTTCCAGTGAAAATATAATTTCTAAACGTGGATACTTTGAAACGTAGTTCCGAATTCTGATAAACGTAGGATCTCCCTGCAAATCTATTATTCCTAAAGCCCCTTAAATTAGTGTTATTGCCAAGAAAGTTAGATTGAAAAAATTTATAATCGCCAATATTAGTTGCTCCACCAAACTTAATGGCCGCTGTAACCGGGAAGTTGAAGTTTGGGGTTGCATAAAATGATAAATCACTTTGCAACTGCACGAAGTTTTGCTTGGTTTTATTTACCTCTGCAAAGTAACTTATATCATTGAACCACCTAACACCCGATGTTGGAAATAAGGGGTCATTCACGAAGTCTATATTTGCGTAGGAGCGAAGGGTTGAAAATCTCGAAGGATTATTCAGGTCGCTCTTTTCAACGAAGTTGTTACTTGTTAAAAAGCTATTTGCAGTTTTTTCGATCCAATAGATTTCATAACCCGGGCCGATTCCAACTTTAAATGCCTGGGTGAAACGCCTTTGATAATAGGCAGTCAGGGAAATGTTCTTGGTTCTTACCCTGTAATCGTCAATAAGATCGCCGATGTTGGTACTTGAATTCCCTTGGCCATAATAATTAAAAGTATACTTCGGCCCATTGAAAGCCGCATTAATAATGATGTCCTTATTAGTGCCAAAGATTGAATAGATGTTTCCGGTATAGCTGATAGCGTGAGCTTTAGTTCTTGGGGCAAAATTCCCTTTCAGCAGATGCGTATAACTATAAGGCTCTTTTCTGAAGCCATAATGTTTAATAGAATAGCCGGCACCTATGAATAATCCGTCATCTGCATTATAATCTAAGGACGGTATAGCAGAACTTTTGTCGTATTTAAATGAATTTCTATTATACTCGTGAACGCTGGTATATTTAGAAAT
>DASWMZ010000032.1:0-2340 GCA_036399495.1 Pedobacter sp. | reverse complement strand
GACAAACAAGTCGTCTCACATAACTCAATAGCCACAAGACGAGAAATCAAGGGGCAATGGTGGCAAAATATCTGGAATCGATATGGCACAAGGCTTACGGTTACAACAAGAGATCCAATGGGTTTTATGGTACTATAAACTTGTTAGGATTTCTCACACTTGAGAAATAAACTTTTTATTTAGATGAACTTTAAGTTTTTATATCAATCAAAAAAAAAGTGGTTATTATCCCTGACAATCGCCATAGCATCTGCTATAAGTATAGGAGTAATTTATCGTTTTATGGTATTAAACACTAAAGATAGAGTAGATATATCGTCTTCTGCACCAGCAACATCTGAGCTGGCACCTCCATCTGTTTCAGCTTTAGGGATGGTAGAACCCCAAGGCGAAGTGGTTCGTTTATCTGCGGCTGCCTTCGCGGAAGGAGCTAGAGTGGAAAAATTGCTAGTTAAACGAGGAGATAAAGTAGAAATTGGCCAACTCATCGCCACTCTTGACAGTCATCCCCGTTTAGCAGCAGCAGTGCAAAGAGAAGTGGCTCAAGTGCTAGTTGCTGAGGCAAAACTTAAACAGGTAAAGGCTGGGGCTAAACAAGGAGAAATCAAAGCCCAGAAGGCAAGAGTTAAAAACTTGCAAGCTGAACTAGAAGGACAGACTCTCGCACAAGAGGCTACGATTGAAAGGTTAAAAGCTCAGTTAAAAGGGGAAAAAGAAGCCAAACAGGCAGAAATTGAACGTCTGAGGGCCGAAATGGATAACGCAAAAACTGAATGTAGACGTTATCAAGTTCTTTATCAAGAGGGTGCGGTAGCGGCTTCCCAAAGAGATCAGCTCTGTTTAGCTAACAAAACAGCAGTCAAGCGGGTTATCGAGTCCGAAGTGAACCTGACGCAAATTATTCTAACCCGTCAAGAACAGATCAATGAAGCCCAAGCTAATATTCAACGTACAAAGATAACCCTAGCTGAACAGCAGGCAGAAGCAAAAGCGACCCTAGAAAAAATTGCTGAAGTTCGTCCTGTAGATATATCTTTAGCTGAAGCGGAACTCAAGTCTGCACGAGCGTCATTGGAACAATCTAGGGCGAACCTGGATTTAGCCTCTGTATATGCCCCTAAAAGTGGACAAATTATGAAAATTCTGACTTTGCCGGGAGAATTGATCGGCAGTAAGGGCATTGTTGAACTGGGACAAACACAACAAATGTATGTTAATGCAGAAGTTTATGAAACTGATATTTATCGCATTAAACTTGGTCAGAAAGCTACGATTACCAGTCAAAGTTTACCCGGACAATTAGAGGTAACGGTAGAAGAAATTGGTTTAGCGATAGGCAAAAAAGATGTTTTAGGAACCGATCCAGTTGCTGATATTAATGCGCGTGTAGTGGAAGTCAAGGTTCGCCTTAAGCCAGATTCTAGTCAGAAAGTTGCTAATTTCACTAATTTACAAGTTAAGGTTTTTATAGATACTTCCACTAAAAATTAAGAGAATGATTTTAAAAATATCTACTGCTTGGTTACAATTAAAACATGAAAAAATGCGCTTAATGGTTGCAATTGGGGGCATTAGCTTTGCCGTGGTGTTGATCTTTATGCAGTTGGGTCTCAGAGTAGCATTATTGGATAGTGGGGTAGCCCTTTATAGTAAACTAGAAGGAGATATCTTTTTACTGAGTCCTCGTTCAACGGGTTTAATTGCGATGGAAAACTTTTCCGAACGTCGTTTATATCAAGCTCTGGCTTTCCCTGAAGTAAAAAGTGTTATTCCTATGTATTTAGGATTTGCTCAATGGAAAAATCCTCAAACCAGAAACTACTGGCGTAATATTTATATAATTGGCTTTGAATTAAATAAAAATGTCTTTAATTTAGAGGGTGTTAATAATAACTTAGATAAGCTTAAAGAACCCGATGTAGTTCTATTTGATGCAGTATCTAGAACAGAATTTGGTCCTGTTGTTGAGTTATTTAATCTACAGGGAAAGGTAGAAACTGAAATTGGCGATCGGGGTCCTAATAATCGTAAAATTACTGTAGTGGGATTGTTTCAGCTAGGAACATCTTTTGGAGCTGATGGTAATTTAATTACCAGTGATTTGAATTTTTTTAGAATCTTTATACAACGACAAAAAGGATTTATTAATCTAGGACTTGTTCAATTACATCCAGGTTATAATCCTGAAAAAGTTATTCGTAAGCTCAAGAATTATTTACCTCCAGATATAAGAGTTATGAGCCGCACAGAATTGATGGACGTTGAAAAAGAATATTGGAAGACAACAACTCCGATTGGTTTTGTATTTACTTTTGGGGTTATTTTAGGTGCTATTGTCGG
>DASWMZ010000031.1:0-41314 GCA_036399495.1 Pedobacter sp. | reverse complement strand
AACCCTTGTCATTGCCACCAGAAAGATAAAGCGCAGGGAATCTCCTGTTATTTGACTGATGCTTCGAAAAGGTCTTCGGCTAGTGCTTCCAAACAGTGCAAAAAAAAAACCGTCCCATAATTGCTTATGAGACGGCCTCTTCAAGATTATTTAAGGAGATACTAAGCCTGTTGTACTTTAACTGGCTCTGGTTTAACCTCTGCTTTGTTCTTGATCATTTCAACCACGAAAGGTGTTGCAACGAACAATGATGAATAAGTACCAAAGATTACTCCGATCAACATCGCAAAAGAGAATCCTCTTAAGATATCGCCACCAAAGATGAAAATTACCAATAGAACCGCCATAGTACAAATACCCGTTACAACCGTACGGCTCAATGTGCTGTTTAGTGCATTATTAATAACGGTTGGAAGGGCTTCATTTTTGGTGTTGCGCTCGTTGATGTACTCTCTGACACGGTCAAATACAACTACGGTATCGTTAATAGAATAGCCCATTACGGTTAACACTGCTGCTATAAAGGCCTGATCTATATCCAATGAGAAAGGAACAATTCCATCCAGCAAAGAGAATATCGAGAGCAATATCAAAACGTCGTGTAATAATGCAACAATTGCGGATACACCAAATTGCCATCTTCTAAACCTTATCAGGATGTAAAGGAAGATAATTACAATAGTGAAGATAACCGAGTAAATAGCAGAAATCTTAATATCGTTAGCAATAGTAGGCCCAACCTTCTGCGCATCTTTAATCTCGTATTTCGAGCCTAGTTTGTTAAGGCCATTGTTCAGTTTGGTAGCAACTTCAGATTCTACATCTACCGAGGTTTCATCAACCTTATAGACTGTTGTAATCTTGACTTCGTTCTTATTCAAGCCGATGGTCTTAACTTCAGGGGCTGAACCAAATTCTGTTGCCAGCACACTCCGAACCTCGTTCTCATTTACATTCTTGTCGAATGCTACAAAATAAGAGCGACCTCCTTTGAAATCAACACCAAGGCTGAAACCTTTTGTGAACATTGAAATTAATCCGGCGATTATTATTATGCTGGAGAACAGGTAAAAGCGTTTTCTTCCGGTGATGAAATCGAATTTTGAGTCCTTGAAAAGATCCTGGGTAGCTTTAATAGAAAAGCTGATTGGCTTGTCTCTTTTAAGCATCCATTCCAGAATTAATCTGGTGATGAAGATAGCCGCGAATAAGGAGGTGATAATACCGATCATCAAGGTTGTAGCAAAACCGGCAATTGGGCCGCTTCCAAAAATATACAACACTACCCCGGTTAAGAAAGTGGTGATATTTGAATCGAGAATTGAAGACATCGCTTTGCTGAAACCTTCTGAAATGGCAACTCTCAAACTCTTTCCGGAGGAAAGCTCTTCTCGAACACGTTCATAAATTAATACGTTTGCATCCACCGACATACCTAATGAGAGTACGATACCGGCAATACCAGGTAAGGTAAGTACTGCCCCAAGAGATGCTAAAACTCCCATCAAGAAGAATAAGTTCACAAGTAATGCCACATTAGCAACCCATCCGGCTTTGCTGTAGTACAGCGCCATGAAAAGTAGGATTACCGCGATACCTATTATCGTAGAAAGAAGTCCTTTCTGAATTGATTCAGCTCCTAACGACGGACCCACAACGTATTCACTTACTATTTTTGCTGGTGCCGGTAAACGGCCCGCTTTTAATACGTTTGCAAGATCTTTAGTATCGTTAGCAGTAAAACTTCCGGTAATAGAAGAAATACCGTTTGGTATTTCATTCTGAACTGTTGGTGCAGAATAAACGTAATTGTCTAATACAATCGCGATGCTGTGTTTTGTGTTCGGATCAGCAGCAGCTGCGGCAGTTACTCTTTTCCACTGACTTGCACCTTCCGGATTCATGATCATTACCACTTCCGGGCGACCGTCTTGTCCAACATCATCACGGGCATCTGTTATCACATCGCCTACTAATGCAGCAGTGCCGTCAAAGCCCGATGCTTTCAGTGCATGAAGCTCATATACACTACCTTCTTCTGAAATTGGTTTTACACCCCAATAAAATTTAGCATTTGGAGGGAGAGTCGATTTAACAGCAGGCGAGTTTAGATAAGCATTTACCTTAGCCGTATCTTTCTGTGCGGAATAACCGATAACAGAACCCGGTCTAAGCGCCGCCTGACCTTTCTCATCCTGATAAGTAGCCGGAGCTAAAACTGCAAATAATGGATTCTTTTTTGCTTGTTCAGCCTGGTTTAAAGCTATATTCGATGTGTCTTTTCCCGCCGAGTCTTTTTTCGCACCAAGTTTGGAAAGCTTACCGCCAGTTGCCGCAGGGGCGGGGGAAGTTGCCGCTTTCGCTGAAGTGTCGACTGCCGGTTGCTGAATAGCGGCTAACGTTTTATTAATATTTTCAAGAAGGGGGAAAATCTCCTGATTCTCATAAGTCTCCCAGAACTCGAGTTTTGCAGAACCCGAAAGGAGTTTTCTAACACGTTGTTGGTCGGAAATTCCAGGTAATTCTATAAGTATCCTATCAGTGCCTTCTTGTACTTGAATATTTGGAGATGTAACTCCGAATTTATCGATACGAGTTCTAAGGACGTTAAATGATCTGTCGATCGCACTCTCTGACTCACTGCGCAGAAATTTTAATACATCAGCATTACTTGCATCAGGTTTAACCTTAGCAGCATTTTCTTTGGTTGCAAAATAAGTTGCAAGTCTACCGCTGGGATTTAACTTGTTAAATTCTTCTCCAAAAAGAGTAATGAAATCCGACTGGCTGGTTTTTAAGCGATTTTCAGCATTGCTTAGAGCAGTGTTAAAGCTTTGGTCGGTTGTTTTGTTGGCCAGGTTTTTAACTAATTCAGAGAGTGAAATCTGCATTGTAACGTTCATTCCACCTTTAAGGTCGAGCCCAAGAGGTATCTCGCGTTCTTTTACATAATTATAGTTGAACTCTGTGAATCCCAAATTATATACAGGCTGGGTTCCCATAGAGTCTAAATACGCTTTCTCTTTAAGAGGATCTCCTTTGGCGTATTCCCTCGCATCATTTTCTACATTTTTAGCCACCCAGGTAAACGAAAGGGAGTATAAACACCCAATTGTTAACGCTATCGCGACGAATTTAATCAGTCCTTTACCTTGCATTTGATTTTATAATTGTATTAATTTTAGTTTAAGCCCTTTTCAGATAAGACGGCAAATCTAAGTAAATTTTTAATTTATGAAATTCTTTAATTTCTAAAATATACAGCCCTTATTTCAGCGTTTTTCGAAGGTTAGAAACGAGTATGAGAATGGAGTTTTCTCATCAGGTTGAAAATGCTCGCTTTCAGTCTCTTTCCACGTATCAGAC
Source organism: Pedobacter sp. (assembly GCA_036399495.1). Classification (GTDB taxonomy): domain Bacteria; phylum Bacteroidota; class Bacteroidia; order Sphingobacteriales; family Sphingobacteriaceae; genus Paradesertivirga. The sequence goes on along the minus strand of DASWMZ010000031.1, from coordinate 37,948 downwards.
GAAATTTCCGGGAAGAAAGTATCAGCTTCGAAGCTTTTATGAATTTTTGTGAGATAGATTCTGTTTAAAATATCAAGAGCTTGTTTGAAGATCTCGGCCCCACCGATTATAAATATCTCCTCTTCGTTTTTACATAACTCTAAAGCAGCACTTAAGGAGTCGGTTATTTCTGCACCCGGTAGTTCAAGATTTGCCTGACGTGTAATAACAATGTTCCGCCGGTTTGGTAAAGCCCGGCCCATACTATCGAAAGTCTTACGGCCCATAATTATAGTATGGCCGGAGGTAATCGATTTAAACCTTTTTAGATCAGCCGGGAAATGGACTAGAAGCTGATTGTTCTTGCCTATTCCCAAGTTTTGGTCAACGACGACGACGGCGGATAAGTTCATTGGTTTTGAGTTTATTAGGAATTAGTTGGGGCGGCTTTAGTAGTGCCGATAAATTTTATGTAGGAATTGAGCATTTTATGAACTTGGGTAAGTTCGTCCAACAGCCTATCAGCTTTAGCTGGTTCAATGATATTTCTCGTTTTTAATTTTGTTAGCCAGCTTTTAGTCTCCATGATCGAGCCTCTGCTGAAGTAGCAAAAATTCCTGTTTTCTTTGTAATGGAATCTGCCATATCCTTCTGCAATGTTTGCACCTATCGAATCCGCAGATCTTACAAGTTGTTTTCCTATAGTATCCTTTACGAAGTAATCTTTCCAAGATATTACTTCATCCCAAATCTCATCCGAAAGCTTTTCAGATCTTTTATATACCTCTAAATCATCTAACTTATAAGAACTCATGGCCCTTGACTAATAACTACTGACCATAATCTAATGAACTAAACCGCTACCGGGGCCTTAATATGTGGATGTGGATCATAGTTCTCCAAGGTGAAATCTTCAAACTTAAATTCAAAGATGTCTTTTACATTTGGATTTATCTTGACTTGAGGTAAGGGCTTTGGTTCTCGGCTTAGCTGCAACTTGGTTTGTTCGAGGTGGTTATTATAAAGATGTGCATCGCCTAAAGTGTGAATAAACTCGCCAGGTTTTAATCCGCAAACTTGCGCCACCATCAGCGTAAGCAAGGCATAAGATGCAATATTAAAGGGCACACCTAAGAAAATATCGGCACTGCGTTGATATAATTGGCAGCTTAATTTCCCATCCGCAACATAAAACTGGAAAAAACTGTGGCAGGGAGGAAGAGCCATATTTTCAATTTCTGCCACATTCCATGCTGATACGATCAAACGCCTTGAATCTGGCGTGTTTTTGATCTGGTTGATCACATTAGTTATTTGGTCAATGTGCCTTCCGTCTGGAGTGGGCCAGGAGCGCCACTGATAACCGTAAACAGGACCCAGGTCACCGTTTTCATCTGCCCATTCATCCCAAATACTTACACCGTTTTCTTTAAGGTAGCGGATATTTGTGTCGCCCTTAAGAAACCAAATTAATTCGTGCAGTATAGATCTTAGATGAAGTTTCTTTGTAGTTACTAATGGAAAACCATCCTCAAGATTAAAGCGCATCTGGTAGCCGAATACACTAATTGTTCCGGTGCCGGTGCGGTCATGTTTTTGGGTGCCATTAGTTAGCACGTGTTGCATCAAATCAAGATATTGTCTCATCTTCTACAAAAGAAATAAATGTATTTTTACCGTCCTACAATTGTGAACAAAATCTTCATTGTTTAGAACTCATGCTTATATTTCCAAACGCAAAAATCAACATTGGACTAAATATCATTTCAAGGCGAAGCGACGGCTATCATAATCTTGAAACAGTTTTTTATCCTGTAAAGATAAAGGATGCGCTTGAAGTAATTGAAGCAAATGAGTTAACTTTTGAATCTTCAGGAATTGAAATCCCTGGCTACGCCAACGAAAATTTGTCTTTGAAAGCATACGACTTGCTTAAGAATGATTTCGATATTCCTCCTGTAAAGATTCATTTGCATAAACAAATACCGATAGGAGCCGGGCTTGGCGGAGGTTCGGCAGATGCTGCTTTCTTTATTCGTTTAATGAATGATAAATTTTCTTTGGGTCTGGATACAGCGGGAATGGAAAATTATGCCAGGCAGCTTGGAGCAGACTGTGCCTTTTTTGTGCAAAACAAACCCGTATTTGCCTTTGGCAAAGGAGATGAGTTTTCGAATATTGATTTGGATCTATCGACATATTATCTGGTACTTGTAATGCCGCCCGTACATGTGTCAACCGGTGAGGCTTACAGAGGTGTAAAGCCAAGACCAGGAAAAAGCTCTTTAAAAGAGCAGGTTTTGTTACCAATAAAAAATTGGAAAGCGGAAATCAAAAACGACTTCGAAGAATCAATCTTCAAGAATCACTCGTCCATTCGTGGTGTTAAAGCCTCGTTGTATGAAGCAGGGGCCTTGTATGCTTCTATGAGCGGGAGTGGGGCATCTGTTTATGGAATCTTCACCAAAGAAACTAAATTGCCAAAACTGGAAGAAGGGAACCTCGTGTTTTACAACGTCTAATTGATGTAGTCTTTGTCTTCTTCGGTTAAACCGGATTTGTGTTCTTGTGTTGAAAGCGTTTCCACCGGCGCATCCTTGTAAATAATTTCCTTCTTTTTTGGTCTGCCAGCCAGTACTCCCAATGTAAATCCTGTGGCAAACATCACTCCGAGGATTACGAGTTTCGGAACTTTTGTGATACCGAAGATCCAAAAATCAATTGCATCGGTATTATTCATCAGAATGATAGTAACCAGTACCGATACAATAATTATAAAAATGCTTTTTCCGCTCATGTTAAAAATTATAAACTGCTACGGTTTCGAATATCGGGTTTTGAATTGATTTTTCGTTTAAGAAAATTATTCTTCCTCCAAGATCAAAATTGGGTAAAGGAAAGCGAAGTAAATTCATGTCGGCCCGTAATTCAGCGCCATAAGATCGGGGGGCAAAACTTTTTCTTCCCGAATCGATGTTTTCGAAGTCGGCAAAAAAGCCGGCTTTAAATCGTTTTATATACGCTAGCGGACCAAGCTCCCAGTCGGGATAGAAAAGCGGCAGCCGGTAGTCTAGTAAGAAGGTGTTTCGTGCATTACTTGGCTTCATGAAAAGATGCCCGCTTACTCTTGGAATATTTGTATTCCTCTCGTAAATACCACTATTGAATTGAAAATTGTATGAAGCCTGGAAGGAATGATTTGTTGCCAAGCCCGGAAAAAAGAATGAACTGTTGAAAGTTAGTATATCGCCCTTTGGCATATTCTCAAAAGGAAAGTGGCGATATCTGAAACTCACATTCTGACTCCATTTTGGAGCCAGGTCTCTGGCACTTCGGCGAGAAGTTCTGGAGGCTGAAAACTCGTAGTGTACAGGAAACTTTAAGATTTTGAATGTGACAGGAACGGTGCTTTCGATATCGTAGAAAGAAGTTTGACTCACACCAGTTTTAAAATTGAAGCGATAAATATTATTAAATCTATTTAGCAAAATGGGAACGGAGACATCCGCTTTGAATTCATTTTCGCGATACGTCACCGGAATAACTCTTCCGCCAGATCCTCTTACACTCGATGCGTCAGGTCGGTTAACGTAACTGACAGCCAGAATTGGAAAAAAACGGCTGTAAATAAAACCGGTTTCGTATTCGCTTCTGCGGAAGTTTTGGTTGTATTGATAGCCGGTATAAAAACTAAGTGTGTTTAACTTATTATCAGACTGCAGTCTGAATCCAAGAAGCTTATTGTCAGAGTTAGGGATATCTTCTGCAATAGGCCGAAAACTATGGAAGTAAAAGAGATTACTGAGCTCGCGATATCGTTTACTGGAATACTTTTTTGAAGGAAGGTTCTCAAAAATGGTTGTTTCACCCTCCTCCTTAATTAGCGGATCGGCATAATTTAGCACTGCTTTTTCAATCGACGTAATATTTGTTCCCGGAGTATTAATTGGAATGGATGAAATATCATAACCTTCCGGAGTGTAATTATTAAATAGAATAGTTCCTGATTTAGTATCAACCGAGGGATTGTTAGCACCATACATCGATGACGTAAGCTGAACGATTTCTTTATTCAAATGATTTAATGTGTATACATTATCAATCCCATTGAAATGGGCTTTAAATAAAATTCCACCATTTGAATAAACAGGTCGAAGTATTTCCTGGAGTTGCAGCGGCATCAATTGTGTAAAATCTCCCGTGTTTAGATCTACTTCGAAAATGGTTTTTCCGCTTGTTGCTACTGCGATGACCGCAATCTTATCGCCGGTTTGATTAAAGGCTGGCATCTGCAACATGAAATTATTAGGCGAGGGATATCGCCTGATTTTTTTACCTGTTTGGGCGCTCAATATTACGAGTGAAATCTGTTGAGATGGGCTAACCTCTACGGCTGCTATAGTTTGACCATTGGGCGAAAGGGCAGGTGCAAACAATCGGCTTTTGTGAGTAAGCTGCCGTTTAGATTTGCTCCTGATATCATAAATGTTTATCACATTGAACGACCGTTTCTGATAGCGAGCATCGAACCTTAATTCGTCCCAAACAATTTTTGGAGCTGCGTAACTAAACCATGGAATCTCCTGAATTCCGATGTTTAAAACCTTCCTGGTTTTTCCATCTTTTGTCATTTCATAGATACCCTGTGTTTTGGCCTTACCATCTAAGAGATAAAGGATATTTCCAGTTGGAGTATTAACCGGAAGCAGCAAGCTTTGTGGTGTTCTGTTCCGGCGTTTATTTAATGACCTATACTCCCTGGGTTTTATTTTTTCTAACTGCTCAGACCATAACTCCTTAAGCTCATTTACTGTTGATTTATGGAGTTTTGAAGTGTTGAGATTTGTGAATTTTTTAACCGAGTTGCTGAAATTATATGGGCGTAGCGGGTTCTTCGAAATGCGCGTAATTAAGCTGTCGTTTATATTATTGCCAAAATCTCTTCTCAACTTTGTGTTCATAAAAAAACCAAGCTGATAATATCCGGCGGTAAAATCTTTTACAGACCCAAAATAATTTTTGGAATAGCTGTAGTTTTTACCACTTAGTGTATTTGACCTATAGGCAATATACCATTCCGGGATACGCCCACGGCCTGCTTCTGTTAGCACAGTTTCGGTAGTTACAGCGTCGCCTTCAAAGAACCAGGAGGGTAGTGAAACCCCAAACATTGCTAAAGCCAGGCTCTCAAAAGGAGGGAAGTTGAATGCCCCTGTTAATTTATCGAACTGTACAACATGGCGCAGCTCGTGTACAGCTAAGCTATTCAACCAGTTTTGATAGTCGAAGGACTGAGAAGGCGTTGCAAAGAACTCCGACCGACGGGGTGCCAACTGCACAAATCCATTTGCCGAGGTGCCTTGGTTTTGTAAGATGATCGAGATTCGCTTTGGCTTTTTTCCGAGTGATGAACTTACTTTTCCGACGATGCCTTCTAATGTATTTGCCATTCGTTGGGCCTGCTCTTCAAAGCTTGAAGGGTAAATAATTTGAAAATTATCAGTGTTAATTTGTAGCCATTTTATGGAAGGCGGGTTCTGTTCACTAGAGAAAAGTTGGCTGTATCCGTTAAGAGAACAGGTTATTAATATTAGCAGAGTTAAAAGTTTGACTCTCAAAACATTATATGTAATGTTGGATCTCGGAATAGGCATATGCTAAATTTAATAGTAATTTGAATTAAATATACAATGTTTTGCATAAATAAAAACTTTAATAAGTATACATAAAGATCTCTTTTTTAATATCTTGTAAAATGTATCGTCTTGGAGATACTGGCACATGGGGATCCAAAAAGGGGCTATTTTTGTAAGAGATGGTTCAATCATGCAAAATTTAAAGCTTAAAATAACTGAATATAAATTAATTGAAAATGCTTCAATGAGGTAGTTCGACTTGAATTAAATCAAATCTTATTTAAAAAATAGTTGGCAAAATGAGGATGGTAAAATTCCAAGAACCCCCCTGCCCGGTTTTGTATTAATACAAGAAAATGAATTCATCAGTTTACTATAATTAAAATTGAATATACGGTTTTAGTCTACCTTGAGATGTTGACAAATTTTTGTAGCCATGGTATATCCAGTTTTATTTTAAATACAACAATGATGCAAATTTGGTGGTGATAATAAATCTGTGATCAGGTTGTCTTGTTAAATGAATCACTTATATGAAATCCTTATCGAGTTATTTAGTCTCTATGGGTTTGCGATTGCTGATAACTCAAACAAGCAAACCGATTCTTTTAAAGTCTTGCTACGTCTTTTAAATTTAAACTTAGTGTAAAAACTTAAAAATTAGCGAAGTTTAATCCATGCTTATTTTTTCCTCAAGCTGCGTTTCTCTAGTCGGTGTTTTATAAAAGGATAAAGAAATACTGAAGTTAGAATGATGAGTGCACCAACATAAAATCCTGGTGTCATATGCTCTTTTTTTCCCAAGAAAAGATGTGCTAAAATGATCCCATAAACAGGCTCTAGATTAGTAATTAAAGCTACCCGAAATGCAGATAAAAATTTCATCACGGCAACCCCTGCAACATATGCAATCGAAGTACAGATTGTGCCCAAAACCACAAGATAAAACAGATCCGAAACATTAAGGTTTAGTCCGTTATCAAAGCCGTTTGTGGCCATCATGTAAATGGTAATCCACACCCAGGCACCAATTAATTCATAGAAACTAATTATTGAAGCATCTCGATTTTGGATCTGTTTGGAGTTGATGATCGAAAAAATACTTGCACAGAGCGCGCTGAGTAGCCCCAAAATTATTCCGAGGGTATATTTGCCTTCAAACTCGAAAATGAGGTATATCCCGCTTATAATCGCTAATCCGGTTACAATCTCCAAACGTGATATTTTTTGACGCTTTAATAGAGGCTCCAGAATAGCAGTGAATAACGTTAACGAAGATAGACAAACCAGCGTTACAGAAACTGTTGAGGACTTGATTGATTGGAAAAACAGGATCCAATGTGCGGCTACAATGGCTCCTGTAAAGAACAATTTTAGAAAAGCATTTCTGCTAAGTTTTAAATCTACCCCTCGAATTTGGAAGTATAGATACAATGAAAAAAAAGCGATTAGTACCCGGTACCAAACCAATTGAGTCGCGTTTATTGAGATTAGCGCACCCAAAATTCCGGTAAATCCCCAAACAAAAACGGTGACGTGTAAAACAAGAAGATTGCGTCTCCGTGCGTCTTGTTCGGTCATAATTACTTGGGTGCTTTCACCAAAAGGTATAGACTGATTATTCCAAAAAGTATGTTAGGAATTAAGGTTGCAATTAGCGGCGGCAATCCTCCTTTTAAAGAGAACATATTGGCAAATTGGATAAATAAGATGTAGACGAAGCTGAGTAAAATCCCCAAACCCAAAGGTAAACCAATGCCTCCACGCACCTTTCTCGACGAAAGTGCAACCCCCATTAAGGTGAGTACAAAAGCTGAAAAAGGATAGATAAACCGTCTGTATTTTTCCAGCAATAGCTCATCCATTATTCCCGCACCGCGAATCTTTTCCTTTTCGATTCGAGTATCAAGTTCCTTCATGTTCATGGCTTTTGTAAGGTTATCGTAGATTTCAAAATCTACTGGCCTCATATCCAGGCTGGTATCTTTCTTTATTCCAGATGTCATACTTTCTTTCAATCCATTAATTTTCCTGATTGAATAATTTTCCAATTGCCATTTGTGTTTCACGGAGTCCCATAAAATTCGGTCGGAAACTGTTTTTTCTACCAGCTCGTCGCCTTTAAATTTTTCAAGAGAAAATTTAAAGCCTATTTTTTGGTTATTATCAAAATTTTCAATGTACACATAGCTGTTTTTATTCAATTGCAAATGCGTATAAAGCTTGGTGTTATCAGCTTTAGGATTAAGATATACGTTTTCAAATTCTACAAAAAGCTGATTTGTCTCTGGAATTATGAAAAGATTAAATGCCAGGGTAATCACGAAAATGATAAAGGAGGAAATAAAGTAAGGATACAGAAAGCGGTTGAAACTAACGCCGCTGCTTAAAATCGGAACAATCTCGGTCTGATCGGCCATTTTAGCTGTAAAAAAAATAACCGCAATAAAATTGATCAATGGAGATAAAAAGTTGAGGTAAAATGGAAGGAAGCCGGCATAATATTGAAAGATGATTTTGGAAAGGGGAGCTTCATGTCGGATAAAATCGTCTAAACGTTCCGAAATATCGAACACTACTATAATGATTGAAAAAATAGCCATGGTAAACACGAAGGTTCCAAGGTATTTTTTAATAATGTACCAGTCAATTATTCCAATTTTCATTTGAAATATTATTTTTTTTAATGGTAATGAAGCTATCATGAGCATATTTATTGGTTTGTAAACATTATGCTCATGATGGTTTCAGCATATTATAAACGCTGTGAAAGTTGTTTTACCATTTTGTTTTTCCACTCATAAAATTCACCTGAGATAATCTTTTCCCGAGCTTCGTTTACCAGCCAGATGTAGAAATGTAGATTATGCAAGGTGGCTATTTGGGCTCCAAGGATTTCTTTCGAAGCGATTAAATGCCGTAAATAGGCTTTAGAATAATTCAGGTCTGAATATAAATTGCTGTCTTCCTCAATGGCACTAAAATCATCTTTCCATTTCTCATTTTTGATATTGATGATCCCGTTCTTGGTAAAAAGCATACCGTTTCTACCATTTCGGGTAGGCATTACACAATCAAACATATCAATACCCAACGCAATGTTTTCCAAAATATTTACTGGAGTGCCCACACCCATCAAATAGCGCGGTTTCTCAAAAGGAAGAATATTACAAACTACCTCGGTCATCGCATACATTTCTTCTGCCGGTTCGCCTACAGAAAGGCCGCCAATTGCATTTCCTTCACGATTGAATGATGAAATTACGTCGGCAGATTTTTCGCGGAGATCCTTATATACTGAACCCTGAACTATTGGAAACAAGGTTTGAGAATAGCCATATTTGGGCTCAGTACTATCAAACCTGTCGCAGCAGCGTTTTAACCAGCGGTGAGTCATGTCAAGCGACTTACGTGCATAGTTATATTCACATGGGTATGGAGTGCACTCATCAAAAGCCATAATTATATCCGCTCCGATAATCCGCTGAATGTCCATTACATTTTCGGCAGTAAACAAATGTTTAGAACCATCAACATGTGAGCGAAAGGTGACACCTTCCTCCTTAATCTTTCGAACCTCGGTCAACGAATAAACCTGGTAGCCTCCGCTATCTGTAAGAATAGGTTTATGCCAGCCATTAAATTTATGCAGTCCGCCTGCCTTTTCAATGGTGTTTAATCCCGGACGCAGGTATAAATGATACGTGTTGCCTAAAATTATTTGTGCTTTAATATCTTGATCCAACTCCCGCTGATGTACCGCTTTCACGGTTCCTGCCGTTCCCACAGGCATAAATATGGGTGTTTTAATTACGCCATGGTCGGTAGTAAGTTCCCCTGCGCGTGCTTTCGAAAGTTTGTCTGTTGCTTCTAATTTGAAATTCATTATAGTTTGCGAAAATACTAAATTAAAAAGGTTGCTTATTAAATACGGTTAAGTATTGTTAAGAGTGTCTTAATGTGAGTAAATAAGGTTCCTCAGCTTTAAAAAAATTAAAATACTCTCATGAAATTTTAGAACTTTGCCCATCCCTTTAAGCAGATGTTCTTAGTAGATAATATATTTATAGCAGCCTTTTTGCTGTTTCAATTAGCGTTCTGGATTCAGCTATATTATCTTACAATTTTCAATTCGCTTCTAAGTAAATTTAAAATTGCCGATAATGAGGACGTAGTGAGGCATCCTGTTTCGGTAATAATATGTGCTCGTAACGAAGAGAAAAACCTCCAAAAAAACTTACCTGCTATTCTCCAACAAGATTATCCGGATTTTGAAGTGATTGTTGTAAATGATTGCTCGGGTGACGATTCTCACATGATTTTGCGGGGCTTCTCATCCTTATATAAGCACTTAAAAGTGGTGACTATCAATGAGCACGAACGGTTTAAGCATGGGAAGAAGTTCGCTGTTTCACTTGGAATTAAAGCTGCTACAAAAGAACACTTGTTATTTACCGACGCCGATTGCGAACCCACTTCAAATAAATGGATAGACAAGATGCAAAGGCATTTCCAAGGTCAAGTAGAAATTGTGCTGGGATATTCTCCCTATAAATATGAAAGAGGGTTCGTTAATAAACTAATCCGGTTCGAGACTTTTTCAACAGCTTTAAATTATTTTTCATTTGCCCTCGGGGGAAGGCCTTATATGGGAGTTGGTAGAAACATGGCTTATACAAAGTCTTTATTTTTCAAAGGCAAAGGATTCGCTTCGCATATGCATATCCCTTCCGGGGATGATGATCTTTTTGTAAACCAAAACGCTACCACCGAAAACGTAGCCATTGAATTGCATCAGGATTCCCATATGTGGTCTGCACCGAAAACAACTTTTTTGACCTACTTCAATCAAAAGTTGCGACACATGGGAGCCGGAAAAGTATACAAATCTTTGCATAAGCAAATGCTTACCTACCAAACCGGCTCGGCTCTTCTATTTTATGTAGCATTAGGTTGTTTAATACTTTTGAAGGCACAATGGTGGATATTGCTTTCTTTTTATTTATTAAGATTGTTGGTGCAATTACTTGTTTACTACCCAGTTCTGAAAAAATTTAAGTATAAAGACTTGATTTGGTGGGTTCCCGTTTTGGATTTGATTTTTAATTTTTATATACTAGTGCTTAGCATAGCGTCTTTATTCAAGAAAAAAGTTAAATGGAAGTAAATCCGAATTTTTCAGCAAACGCAGTAAACGATTTTAATCTGGTTATTAGGGCTAAGGAGGGCGACCAGAAAGCGTATGCAGAATTAATGCAGCGATACAAAGACTCAATATATTTCATGGCTTTGAAAATGGTTAATAACAAAGACGATTCTATGGATCTCACTGTAGAAACCTTTGGAAAAGCCTTTGAAAACATTGATAAATACAAACCCGACTTTGCTTTCAGCACCTGGCTTTTCAGAATAGCGACTAATAATTGTATCGACTTTATCAGGAAAAAGCGCCTTAAAATGGTTTCCATAAATTCGATGGTTGATGATGAGGGGGATGAAAGACCATTGCAAATAAAATCGGATACCCTAAATCCGGAAGAAACTTCAATTAAGAAACAACAGCAGGAACAATTGAAATTAATTGTTGATAAGCTTCCTGAACGCTACAGAAAACTTATACAGCTAAGATATTTTGAGGAGCTCTCTTATGAAGAAATAGCACAGCAGCTGGATTTACCCTTAGGAACTGTAAAAGCTCAGTTATTTAGAGCAAGAGATTTACTGCACAACGTTCTTAGCAGACGAAAGAAAAATCCCGGCAGTGACTTCTGATATCCTTTACAAGTATTTTCCCAATCTTAGTACAACGCAAAAAGAACAATTCGATAAGCTTGAAGAGCTTTATAGATTTTGGAATGCGCAAATTAATGTCATATCTCGTAAGGATATCGAAAGTTTGTATTTGCACCATATTTTACATTCCTTAAGTATCGCCAAAGTAATGCCTTTTCTGCAGGGGGAAAAAGTTCTCGATGTAGGCACCGGCGGTGGTTTTCCAGGTATTCCCTTAGCCATATTATTCCCCGACACTCATTTTCATTTAGTTGATTCGATCGGAAAGAAAATAAAAGTTGTGCATGAGATTTCAACTTCAATCGGTCTGGAGAACCTAGTCTCTACACATGCCCGAGCCGAACAAATAGACGATAAATTTCATTTTATTATATCAAGAGCGGTAACTCAGTTGAAAGATTTCTATCCATGGGTAAGGGGTAAATTTGCTAAAACGCCTTTAAATAAACTCCCCAATGGTGTGCTTTATTTAAAAGGCGGAAATTTAGAAGAAGAATTAAAAGCTTCCGGACTTACCGAGGTGCATTTGTATCCACTAAATACTTATTTTGAAGAAGAATACTTTGAGACGAAGTATGTGGTTTATTTTCCCGCTCAGTAATTGATTGTTGTAGTTATAATTATCGGTCGATTTACCTATGTCGCTCCTTCACCAAATCGCATTAACCCTTATTCCGGGCGTCGGCTCAGTTAATTCCCGACTTTTATTGAAGCACTTTGGTACAGCCGAAGATGTATTTAAAGCCAGAAAACCAAGCTTACTCGCAATTCCGGGGATAGGAGATAAGACCGCACACTCCATTTTGCAGCAAGCCTTTTTTGGAAGGGCAGAAAAGGAACTTGCTTTTGTCGAAAAATACAAGATCAAGACTTTCTTTTATGCTTCGGATGATTATCCGAATCGCTTGAAGAACTGTTATGATGCACCTATTTTGCTTTATTATAAAGGCAATGCAGATCTCAATTGCAGTCGGGTGATAAGTATTGTAGGTACTAGAAATGCCACCCCGTATGGGAGAGAACTTACCGATTCGCTTGTAGACGAATTAAAAAAACATAATGTTTTGGTGGTAAGTGGGCTTGCTTACGGCATTGATGTAATGGCTCATAAAGCATGTTTAAAACAGGAAATCCCCACAGTTGGCGTTGTGGGTCACGGTCTTGACCGAATTTACCCTGCTCAGCATCGCTCCCTGGCAGAAAAAATGGTTAACAACGGTGGTCTTTTGACTGAATTTATTTCAGAAACAAAACCCGATAGGGAAAATTTCCCTAAAAGAAACAGGATTGTAGCAGGCATGGCTGATGCCACGATTATTGTAGAGGCGAGTCTAACCGGTGGTGCTTTAATTACAGCGGAGCTTGCAAATTCATACAATAGAGATGTGTTTTCCTTTCCGGGAAACATTAAGCAGGAGTTTTCGGCGGGATGCAATTATTTAATTAAAACGCACCGGGCTAATTTAATAACCAGTGCAAAAGATCTGGAATATTTGTTGGGATGGACTACTACTCAACCTATAGACGAAACTAAACAGCTCAGTTTACGATTAAATTTGAGTTCTGATGAAAAGAAAATAGCTGATGTATTAATAGCTCAAGGGCAAACCGGCGTAGATGAGCTTGCTATACAAACCGGCTTTCCACAAAGTAAACTTGCCGTAACAATTCTTGGATTGGAGATGCAGGGAATTGTCATTGCCTTACCAGGGAAGACGTATAAGCTGGCTTAATACCAAGTTAAGGTTTACGCAAAGAACATAAAGACCAAATACTCAAAAACAACTAAGATGTATCACTACCTTATCCTATAGGTCTTGCTTATTCTCACCTCACTTATTCCTCATTTTTCGGAAAATCATAAAGCATTTGTTCGCCCGAATCTTTACTAACCATCTTCCAATCGTCAAAAGGAAATTCGATCAAAATCATACCACAAGTCGGAATATCATAAACATCTGTACTACACAAGTTGATGGCTAAATTGGTAATGCCAGGGTTATGCCCGAATAATGCCACAAAATCATACTTATTGTCAAGCGCATTAATTGTGTTTAAAAGAGCTCCCGATGTTGCTTCGTAAATTGATTGATCAGTTTTAATTTCTTTTTTATGAATGTTAAATATCTCGGCAAATATCGATGCGGTTGTTAAAGCCCGCAGGGCAGGACTGCTTACAAGTAATTGTGGTATTAGATGTTGACAAAGTAAACGATCCGCCATTTCGGGAGCATCTCTAAAACCTCTTTTGTTTAGCGGGCGATCAAAGTCTTTTTGGGCTCCACTGGTCCAATCAGATTTGGCGTGGCGAACAATTAGGAGTTGTTTCATAATCAGATATAAAAAAAGAGGCACCTTATTAAGATGCCTCTTTCAAATAAACAGTTTTTTATTTAAAATAAAAACCCTAATGAGATAGAAAATACTTTGTTTTTGATTGTTACATCTTCTTCATTGTCTACCGCAATGTTATTAAGTCCTAAACCTTAATTTTGCGTTAAATGTAATCCCGTTTTAAATTCAAGACCACCTAAAAAGTTCATGCCAAAGTCTCCTCTCTTGTAACCTATTGTGATAAGTTTAATTGCGGCAAAGCTAACATTTTAATATAATCACAAGTTTGTATGCTATATCAAGGTACTGATAACTTCAATATCCTGTTCATTCATACATTTAAAATGCCCAAGAGGACATTTCTGATATCCAATCTTCGAGCAAGGCCTGCAATTTAATCCCTTAACTTCAATCGTGCTATGCTTGGTCACTTTATAAGGAGACATGCCAAATTCGGGCACGGTATTTCCCCAAACAGAAATAATTTCTTTATCAAAAGCAGAAGCAATATGCATTAACCCCGTATCATGAGTGATAATTTTTTCAGCATTCCCAACAAGAAATGCAGATTCATCTAAAGAGAACTTTCCACAACCGTTGTATACATGATCACCACTATTTAAGCAGATTTCTTCTCCTCGCTCCGCATCGTCTTTTCCACCCAAAAGAACAACCTGCTGATTTAAATTTTTACAAATCTCAATCAGCTTATTTACAGGCAGGCGTTTGGTAGCATGCTGCGCCCCGATTACTAAACTAATATATTGTTGATGAGAGGCGGGTAACAAGCTTGTAAGATCATACTCATGATTAAAGAAATAATCTAAACCCTTACCGTCATTTTTAACGCCTAAAAAAGAAACGGTTTCAAGGTAACGATCAACAATATGTTTTGAAGGAAGAATATCAATTTTCAGATTTACCAGTAAGAACTTTTTTAAATTGAGTTTATCAAACGATTTCGCTTTTACATTCAGTCGCAACTTTATTAAACGAGTTCTTAAGTTATTATGGAGATCAATAATATAATCGAATTTTTCAGCCTCCAATTCAGTTACAGTTTCTGATAGTTCATCCTCAAGCGTATGAATTTTATCAATATACGGATTGCTGCTCAGTAAGCTTTGAAACGATTTTTTTGTGAGATAATGAACCTTCACACTGTCAACCTGTTGCTTAAGGCAACGAATCACCGGGGTCGTTAAAACAATATCCCCGATAGAACTAAAGCGAATGATTAAGATTTTCAAGGTTTGCGATTATTAAAATAGCTGCTGATTTCGTCAGCACTCAAAGCGTTAAGGCAATTTTCGGCTGAGACACCACCTTTTCTTGCCGCTAGAATACCATAAAGTGTATCATGAAATCCATTGTTACTATGCGCATCCGGATTAATGGAAAGCATTACACCTTTCTCTAAGGCGTATTGGTGCCAACGCCAATCCATATCCAAACGTAGCGGGTTCGAGTTAATTTCAATAATAACACCGTTTGCCGCACAAGCGTCAATTACTTTTTTGAAATCAACCGGGTAGCCGCTTCTGCTTAATAATAATCGTCCGCTTGGATGCCCCAAGATGGTTGTAAAAGGATTTTCAACTGCTTTAATTAAGCGGCTTGTTGCTTTTTCTTCAGTCATTTTAAAAACTGAATGGATGGAAGCAACAATGAAGTCGAAAGTACTTAAAACATCGTCGGAGTAATCTAAAGATCCATCAAAAAGAATATCAGATTCTATCCCTTTAAAGATTCGGAAGCCGTTTAGCTTTGCATTTAGTATATCAATTTCTTTGTGTTGAGCTAAAACTTTGTCTTCATATAACCCTTTCGCATAAAAAGCAGATTTGGAGTGATCGCTGATTCCCAGATATTGGAGCTTTAATTCGTCTCTGCAAAATAATGCCATCTCTTCGAGCGTGTTAACCCCATCGCTCCAGGTGCTGTGATTGTGAAGTGAACCCTTTAAATCACTCCAAGATACCAACATGGGGAGATTGCCAGCATCCGCAAGAGCGAACTCATTTCTTCCTTCTCTAAGTTCGGGTTCTATATATGGAAGGCGAGCTTGTTTGTAAACTTGTTCCTCAGTCTCTGCTGATATTGAAATGTCACTAAGCCGAAGTCTTAATTCTTTAACATGTGCTTCGGAACCAGACTGTAAAGCCAATTCAACTGCGAAATTTTCTTCAGCGCAAAAATTAAAATAGATTTTAATGCCCGAAGTACTTATCGTTTCTATGCTTTGTTCCTTAACCTCAACTATCTCCAGGGTTGATATTTTCTCTATGTCGTTTTGAATATCCTGATTCAGCAAGGACCCAATTAAAATATCAAGACCATCAATTATTTCGCATCTTCTCCTATAATCTCCTGTAAAAGATATCTTCAGAAGCGGGAACTTTTCCTTTAATTGTTCAATGAGGTATTCTGCATATTCATCGACCTGAGCGTAAAGAAACCTCCCATTGCTCGCCATCTTAAATTCAATTGCCTTGATAATTTCAGCCTGTGTTTTTGCACCAAAACCCTTCGCCTCCAATAAGCGATTTTCGTTGCACGCATATAGCAGTTCGCCGATATCTTCAATTTGCAGATCCTTCCAAATGGAAAGAACTTTTTTTGGGCCTAGCCCTTTTATTCCTAAAATTTCAATAACTCCATGCGGAGTAATTTCATAAAGTTCTTCTAATTCTTTTATAGTTCGAGTTTGAATAAGTTCCCAAACCTTTTCAGCGGTGCTTTTCCCGATTGCGCTTATTTGCTCCAGCTCGCTTAGCGATTTTTTAGATAATGAGTAGGGTAGTTTACCGATAGTATAAGCAGCACTTGCCAGCGATTTGACTTTGAATGGATTCTGATTATGAAGTTCCATCAACTGGCTTAACAGCCTTATGGTGCGTGCTATGGTTTTGTTTTCCATCTGTTCAAAAATACACATATAAGTTTTCTCGCCCAACCGCTCAACAAACTTTCAGCGATGCAATTTGTTAAGTATTGATTGGAAAATAAATTAACAATATCGAAATCTGTTCAACTCCTTTTGCTGTTGTTTTTGGTCTTTGCTGGTTTGTATTATGCCCGCGCCTTTCTAATTCCAATTGCTTTTGCCGGAATTTTATCAATGCTGCTTCTGCCCCTTAGCCGCCGTTTAGAAGGTAGAGGATTAAGCAGAGGTCTGGCTGCTACAATTTGTCTCCTTATTTTTCTCCTTTCAGTGGCGGGAATCATTTCCCTTCTGGTTTGGCAGATAACAGACTTGGCAAAAGATTTTTCTCAGGTAGAACAAAAACTTACTGCTGCCCTCGATCAGCTCAAGCAGTTTATAAATGCAAAGCTTGGAATAACAGAAGCACAGCAGGAAAAAGTTATTAAAGAACAACAACAATCGCAAAAAGGAGCAGCCGGACAAGCACTTGCAGCTTTTTTTGGTATGTTGGTAGATATCATTTTAGTACTGGTTTACACTTTCTTATTTCTCTTTTTCAGAAGCCATTTAAAGACTTTTATATTAAAACTAACGCCATCCGAAGAACATCCTAAAACGACTAAAATAATAACCGACTCTACCCAAGTAGCTCATAAATACCTAACGGGGATGTTTATGATGATTGTTTTGCTTTGGATTTTATATGGAATTGGGTTTTCGATCGCAGGCGTTCCAAATGCGATCTTCTTTGCAGTACTATGTGGTATTTTAGAAATTGTGCCTTTTGTGGGTAACCTCACAGGATCCGCAATTACATTGCTGATGGCATTAAGTCAGGGTGGAGGTAGTATGGCAATAGGTGTAATTGTTACTTATGCACTAGTTCAATTTATTCAAACCTATATCATTGAGCCGCTGGTTGTAGGTGGCGAAGTGAATATAAATCCTCTGTTCACAATACTTGTTCTAATTCTCGGCGAACAAATATGGGGCGTACCCGGGATGATCCTGGCAATCCCATTACTGGGAATCACGAAAATTATTTTTGATAATATAGAACCTCTTAAGCCTTATGGTTTCCTGATTGGCGGAGAAAAGAAAAAGAAAAAACCGGGCTTTGCAGACCGGCTTAAAAACCTATTCTCCAAAGCTAAATAACCTCTGGCAAGCACAGGTATTATTTAACAGTAATCGTATAAGGAATTCTGGCCTGTATGCCGGTAATTTCTAATGCCGATTTTAATTGCTGGTAATATTGATACTGCTCTCCAAGCTCCTTCTTTGTATAATAGGCCTTCAGTTTATCTTCCGATGAATCGAAAATGGATTGGAAAGCATCTTTTTGAGCAGGATAGGCCACAGTTTCATAATCAGTAAGTTTGGCCATCTTGGCCGCTGAACGTATTGCGTCATTTATGTTTCCTAGTTTATCAATTAGCCCATTTTTTAAAGCGTCAGAACCGCTCCAAACACGTCCTTGCCCAATTTCATTTACATAGGTTTGTGGTTTTTTCCTGCCATCGGCCACACGTTTGGTAAAGGTGTTATAAATGCGGTTTACTTCGTTTTGAAGGATGAAACGCTCACCATCTGTTAGGGGTCTTGTTACAGAACCCAGATCCGCGAATTCTGCCGTTTTAACCCGATCGAAGGTAATCCCTAATTTATTATTAAAGAATTTCTGCATGTTGGGAATAATACCAAATACGCCTATAGATCCGGTTATTGTATTTGGCTGAGCAAAAATTGAATCAGCTCCGCAGGCTATATAATAGCCACCTGAAGCAGCAACATCACCCATCGATACAACAACAGGTTTTACTTTCTTAGTAAGAACAACTTCTCGCCATATTACATCTGAAGCTAAGGCACTACCTCCCGGAGAATTTATCCGCAGGACTAAGGCCTTAACCTTATCATCGGTACGGGCTTTTCTAATTGCGCGGGAAATTCTTTCTGAACCAATTGTTTCGTCGCTTCCTTCTCCACCCATAATCTCACCAGATGCATAGACTATCGCAATACGGTTACTTCCCTCACCATCTTCTTTTGGCGAGTTGTTTTTTATGTAATCGGCTAAGGAAACAGATTTTACTTCTTCATCTTTTTTACGACCGGTACGGTTTTTTAATTCATCTAACACCTGATCCTTATAGCGTAAACCATCTGCGAGTTTATAATGAACTGCATCAGCCGCCTGTTGTACTTTTAATTGGTTTGCAATTGCGAATAAAGAATCTTTAGGGAGTTTACGGCTGGATGAAACAGCTGTTAAGAAATGATCATAGATCGAGCCTATAATAGAGGTAACTTGTTGGCGATTCGCATCACTCATTTTATCTGAAATGAATGGTTCAACAGCACTTTTATATGTTCCTACCTTAATAACCTGCGCTTCAATCTCGAGTTTATCAAGAGTTCCTTTAAAAAAGGATAGCTCGGTGCCTAAGCCTTTAAATTCTAATATACCTTCGGGATTCAGATAGATTTTATGAGCTATCGAAGCAAGATAATAAGCGCTCTGAGAATAAACTTCGCTGTAAGCAATAATAAATTTACCGGATTTCTTGAAATCAATTAAGGCGTTTCGTATTTCTTCGGTGGTGGCCATACCCGCTTGCAATGAATTTACATTTAGATAAATTCCTTTTATTTTGTCATCTGATTTAGCATGCTGTATCCCAGCCAGAATATCATTTAGACCAATACTTTTATTTTTGTCCAGTCCTCCAAAATCTAAATTATCAAACGGGTTTTTTGAGGAACGCTCGTGGATCGGGTGATCCAACGACATATTAATGACCGAATTATCTTCAACTTTTACCTTTTCGTTATCCATCGAAGCAACAATTGCTGCTAACATTACAAACAGGAGGATGAATATCACGAAAAAGGATAAAATCATGCCTACCATTGAGGCGAAAACCATCTTAAAAAAACTCTTCATATGTAAAAAATCTATTATGCAAGTATACAATTAGATATGAATATATTTGAAACGTTACAGCTATAAAGCAGTTAAATGCATGAGATATATTTACTTCTTGGAAGTAACCTAGGCAACAGTCTGGATTATTTAAAAAATGCCGCTCAGTTAATTGAAAGGCACATTGGGAACATTAATAAATCATCTTCTTATTACCAGACGGCCGCTTGGGGTAAATCCAATCAACCCGATTTTATAAATCAGGCTATATCTTTAAAATCTAGTATGCCTGCTATGAAACTTTTGAATGCCATTTGGAGTATAGAGGATAATTTAGATAGAAAAAGAGGGGAAAGATGGGGAGCAAGAACGATAGATATTGATATTATCTTCTATGGTTCTGAGATTATTAATTTACCGGAGTTAATTATTCCGCATAAATTACTGCATGAAAGGCGGTTTGTATTAATGCCTCTCAATGAAATCGCTCCACAGTTTACCCATCCTTTAGTTGGGAAAACTATCAACCAATTATTGCTTGAATTAACAGATGATTTATCTGTTAAAAAATTAGAAAAATACAATTAACTTTAGTTATGTCACAAGATTTAGATTCAAATAACCTGCAAATTGATTTAACGTACTTAAATGAAATAGCAGGAGGAGATGCCGAGTTTATGATCGATATGATCGATATCTTTATCGAGCAAACACCAATGTATACCGAGCAGCTACTTGCGGCTGTAGACGCTAAAGATTGGAAAACGGTTGGAGATATTGCCCATAAAATTAAACCGACTCTCGCCTTTATGGGGGTGAATAACGCTAAAGATCAAATGGCCTCGATTGAACAAAAAGCCCGTACCGAAACTAATGTTGAAGATATTGCCGCAGAATTTATTGAGGTTAAAACTGTATGCGAGAAGCTTTACACGGGTTTGGAAAAAGTGAAAGTTGAATTACAAGCAAGTCTTTAAACCTGCTTTAATTCAAATTCGTAGCTCTCCATAATTAAGTTTGCAAGAAGTTTCTTACACGCTAAATCTACCTTTTCTTTAGCTATAGTTTCAGAGTCTGCCTCAATTTCCAAACTAATATGTTTGCCTATTCTTACATTTTGAATTTCTGAAAGATTAAGATTTTTCATACTTCCAGTTACAGCTTTCCCTTGTGGATCAAGTATTTCTTTCAGGGGCATAACATTTATTTCTGCAATGAACTTCATTTTATTAGTCGGAATTGAATGATTGATAAAAGGATATATAAAAATATAATTACCGGAACAGCCACAAATTTAAAAATTAGGATTAAAACAGCGGCCACGATAAGTAAAATGTATCGGTAAAGGTTTTGATTAAAGCTGAACGATTTGAACTTCAACGACATTAATGGTATTTCCCATACCAGTAAAATACTCATACCTAAACTTAAGGTAAAAAGGAAAAACGCATTGAGAATGTAGTTTCTCAAAAACAAATTATCGCCAGATATTATAAAAGGCAACGAAGCAATCAACAAGGCGTTAGCCGGAGTTGGCAAACCCAGAAAATTCTCTTCCTGGCGGGTATCCACATTAAACTTTGCTAATCTCAATGCCGAAAACATAGCAATTAAAAACGCACAATAGTTTAAGTATTCACTAAGCATACCTATTTGAGGCGCTTTTAAAAATAAATGGTATACAATAACGGAAGGTAGAACTCCGAAACTTACCACATCAGCTAATGAATCAAGCTCTTTACCAATGTTTGAATAAGCATTTAAAAGTCTTGCCAGGAACCCATCAAAAAAGTCGAGAACGGCGGCGATAATTATAGCATAGGAAGCAAAGAGTAACTTATCCTGAAATGCCATCACAATGCCCACACATCCGCAGAACAAATTCAAACAAGTTATAGCATTTGGAATGTGCTTTCTCATAGTCCAATAAGCAAAACAGCGGTATTACTTACCGCTGTTTTGCTATTTATGAATTCATCGAAATCAAGAATTCGTCGTTTGTTTTAGTGCCTCTCATCTGGCCAAGGAGGAATTCCATAGCTTCCTGAGAGTTCATATCCGCAAGGTGATTACGTAAAATCCAAACTCGTTGGAGTGTTTCCTTGTCGTTTAACAGATCGTCTCTCCGGGTGCTCGATGCTGTAATATCGATAGCAGGGAAAATACGTTTGTTGGAAAGCTTACGATCTAACTGAAGTTCCATATTACCGGTTCCTTTGAATTCTTCAAAGATAACTTCATCCATTTTCGAACCGGTATCAATTAAGGCAGTTGCAAGAATAGTCAAAGATCCGCCATCCTCAATATTACGTGCTGCTCCAAAGAAGCGCTTTGGTTTATGCAATGCATTCGCGTCAACACCACCCGATAAAATTTTGCCTGATGCAGGTGCAACCGTATTATATGCCCGAGCTAAACGGGTAATCGAATCTAATAAAATCACCACATCATGTCCGCACTCAACCATACGTTTTGCTTTTTCTAAAACGATGTTTGCGATTTTAACATGGCGTTCTGCAGGTTCATCAAAAGTTGACGAAACAACTTCTGCACGTACACTACGAGCCATATCAGTAACCTCTTCCGGGCGTTCATCAATTAGTAAGATGATTAAGTAGACTTCCGGATGGTTCTTCGCGATAGCATTAGCAACGTCTTTTAGTAAAATGGTTTTACCCGTTTTGGGTTGCGCCACAATCAATCCACGCTGACCTTTACCGATAGGGGTAAATAAGTCCATAATACGTGTAGACTGGTTGCTTGCATCTGTAAACAAGTTTAATCTTTCTGACGGGAAAAGAGGAGTTAAGTAATCGAATGGAACTCTATCACGCACCTCAGCCGGTACACGACCATTAATTGCTTCAACTCTTACTAACGGAAAGTATTTTTCTCCTTCCTTTGGAGGCCTGATGCTTCCTCTTACAGTATCTCCGGTTTTTAAACCGAATAATTTTATTTGTGATTGGGATACATAAATATCATCGGGAGAGGTAAGGTAGTTATAATCAGACGAGCGTAAAAAGCCGTAACCGTCTGGCATAATTTCTAAAACCCCTTCGTTAGCTATAACATTGTCGAAATCAAGATTAGTAGCAGGAGCATTGTCGGCTGGTCTATTATCGTTATTTCTTTGTTGATTATTGTTACGTGGTTTGTCTGATTTAGGGAAACGTTGATCTGCAGCGACAGGTAGTCTCTCCGCTTGAGATTCCTCCTGTTGATCGCCAGCTTTATCTAACTCGGTAGTTTCGTTAAGATCATCTTCCTCATGATCAGGGAAATCCAGAACCGGTGTTTCTTCTCTTGATACTTTATTTCTATCAGGCGCTTCTGCTTTAGAACGCACTGTTCTTGCACGTTTACGGGGTTTATCGTCTTCCTCTGCTTGAGACTCCTCAGGAGACAAGCTATTTAAACGGGCAGCTTCTATAAGCTCTTTTTGTTCTGTTATTTTTTTTACTAGATCTGGTTTACGTAGGGCGTCGGCATTTTCAACACCAAACGAACGTGCAATTTCACGAAGCTCTGAAACAAGCTTGTCGTTCAATTCATTAATATCTACCATTCAATTGAAATATTTTATCGGATTTTATTTTATTAAGAAGTTATCCAGCCAAGGAGAGAAAATAATTGCTTCAAGAAATACAAAGATTTTTCCTGTTGATGAGGATAACATTTGAGATAACGTCACAATTTTACTGCATTAAATCGAATTAAACAAAATTTAAATTTTATTTTTTCAGAGATCATGTTTTGGTTACTTTGACGGTACATATAAAATGGATCGTAAAGCACTCATCAATCAAATCAGATTAAAAAAATCATTTCTGTGTATCGGACTTGATACAGACATCAACAAAATTCCGGAGCATTTGCTTGAATTAGATGATCCTGTTTACGAGTTTAACAAACAAATTATCGATGCCACTAAAGATTTTTGTGTTTCTTATAAGATAAACACCGCTTTTTATGAGTCGAGAGGCGTGAAAGGCTGGGAGAGTCTGGTGAAAACCTGGAAGTATTTGCCTAAAGAATGTTTCTCAATTGCTGATGCCAAGCGTGGCGATATCGGTAATACTTCCGAAATGTATGCTTGTGCTTTTTTTGACGAGAAGAAGTCGGAAATGGGTTTTGATTCTATTACCGTAGCTCCTTACATGGGTGAAGATTCGGTGAGACCATTTCTTAAATTTAAAAATAGATGGGTAATACTTCTTGCTTTAACATCTAACGAAGGAAGTAAAGATTTCCAAAACTTAACCACCGGTTCTGAAATGCTTTTTGAAAAGGTAGTCCAAAAGGCAAACGAATGGGCTGGCGATGACCAATTGATGTTTGTTGTTGGTGCGACACGAGGAGAAGCATTCTTAAATATCAGAAAATTTGCTCCAACAAATTTCCTATTAGTTCCTGGAGTAGGGGCGCAAGGAGGCAGTTTGGAAGATGTTTGTAAATATGGAATGATTAAGGATTGTGGGCTGCTGGTGAATGTATCAAGGTCGGTTATCTACGCCTCTTCGGGGGAGGACTTTGCGGAGGTTGCAGCTAAAGAAGCCAAACGCGTTCAAGCAGAAATGGAAGTAGCCTTGAAGCAGATTTTTAAGTAAGATATATTGAAAGAGACAATTATCAGCCTTTTTAATTTCCAGCTGTTATATCTTAGAAAGATAATCAGAAACATTCCGGAAGACCGACTTTATGAAAGACAGTTAGACTATTTTAATTCTGCAGGTTGGTTACTTGGCCACATCTGTGTTGAAGCTGAAGATGTTTTTAATCATTTGAATATCTCTTACGATAAACTCGATCTTAATTGGTATGCCTGGTTCAAGAATTCGACCGGGGCAATTGAATCTCTTGATGATTTACCCACCAAACAGCAGCTCTTAGTTAAATTAGAAGAACGATACACTCTTCTTTCCAGCCTATATTTGAACTTATCCGATAAACAGCGACTTACAGATCATCCCAGCAAAATGCTAAAAGAGGTATTCCCAAATCTTGATTCTTGGTTTGCGCATCACCTAACCACACATATTGCCATTCATTGTGGTAATATAGTAGTCTGGAAAAAAATGATCGGGTTAGATGCTGATGGTTTTTAGTTTTTATTTCTAGCTTTAGGAATGCCTATTTATGAAGACTTTTTGTTTTATGTCTGGCAATTCAAGGTTTTTGATAAGCATGCGTTAAGAACCGTTGATGAGAAGCCTATAGAACTACTTTACACCGGTGTGCTCAATAAAAACGCCGGTCCCGATTTTCAGGAAGCCAAATTAATAATTGGCGGTACCGAATGGGCGGGCAATGTGGAGATTCACATTAAATCTTCCGACTGGGATCGTCATAACCATACCACCAACCCGGCTTACAATAATGTTATTTTGCATGTTGTTTACGAATATGATAAAGCGGTTTATCGTAACGACGGCACCAAAGTACCAACATTAGAAATTAAGCCATTTATTCATCCCAATATTCAAGATCGGTACAAAGCGTTAACGCAAAACCTTAACTGGATTCCTTGCGAGAAACACATAGGAACCATTGATAATTTGCATTTAGAAGGCTGGTTGTTAAGAATGTTAATTGAGCGTTTAGAGCAGAAATCTGAATCTTTTGTAGAAATTCTTAATGAGTATAAAGGAAGTTGGGATGATGCCTTTTATGTTACGCTTGCTCGAAACTTTGGTTTTAAAACAAATGCGCTGCCTTTTGAAATGCTCGCAAGATCGCTTCCGCAGCAAATACTTGCACGACATAAAAATAATGCTCTTCAAATTGAAGCATTGGTTTTTGGGCAAGCCGGTTTTTTGGAAGGCGACTCGAAAGACGAATTTCATAAAAAACTCAAACAGGAGTATAGCTTTTTAAAAGCGAAATATAATTTGAAGCCGATTGACAAGTATCTTTGGAAGTTTATGCGTCTTAGACCTCAAAACTTTCCAACATTACGTTTGGCGCAATTTTCTGCGCTTATAATTAAGTCAAGCCATCTTTTTTCAAAAATATTAGAGGTAGATAACATAAAGATGGTGTCAAAGTTGTTTACAGGTTTGCCGGTTTCTGATTACTGGCTTACGCACTATCGTTTTGAGAAGGAAGCTGAAGCTGTTTCAACTCAATTAGGCAATTCCTCTGTGAATAATATTTTATTAAATTCTGTAGCTTTAAGTCTTTTCAGCTATGGTAAGTGCACTGGAAATGAGGCAATTCAAGATAAAGCGATTAGTTTATTGGAGGTCATTCCATTTGAATTAAATCAAATTACGAATCGTTTTATTGAAATTGGTGTCAAGAAAGGCAATGCAGATAGATCTCAAGCGTTGTTGCATTTAAAAAAAAGCTATTGCGACCTGAAAAAATGCTTAAATTGTGCTGTTGGTACAAAAATTGTTAACCCTAACTAAGTTATGTTCCAAAAAATACTAGGTTATTTTGAAAGGCAGTCGTTCGGGGTTTGCACCTACCTCGGTGAACGTTTTACCATGTCTACCTCCAAACTCAGATTGTTTTTCATTTACACATCCGTTCTTTCGGTAGGCTTTCCAATCGTGTTTTATTTTCTTGCAGCGTTCGTCCTGGGCTTTAAAAGCTATGTAAAACGAATCCGGACCACCGTTTGGGATTTTTAATCACGAAAGTATTTTTGCCAGGTCAGTAAAGCCTGCTATCATGGCCAGATCAGCAGCTGTTTTTCCATCTTCCGTTTTTGCATTAACATCCGCGCCAGCTTCCAATAACAAAATAATCAATTCTATATTACCATGATGCGCTGCCGAATGAAGCGGCGTAATTCCCGAAATCTGCCTTACATTTACATCAGCACCAGCTTCCAGTAATATTTTTGAAATGTCTGTATTATTTGCCGCCACCGCTGATTGAATAGGATAAACATTATAGCCATTTATAGAGCAAGTGTTTACTTCTGCGCCCTTTAATAAAAGATACCTGGCCGAATCTTCATGGCCGAAATAGCAGCTTAATCCTAAAGGGGTAAATCCGTCGTCCGAAAAGGAATTGATGAGTTCCGGATTTTTGTAAATATTGCTGGCCAGGCTGTCGAATTTTCCTACAGCCGCGGACTCATAGATGTCGGGATTTGTAATAAACGTTAAAATTAAATTGGTAATCTCCGGCTTTTTATAGTAACATGAAAGAAGTAGCGGCGATACGTTTAAACTGGTTTTCCCTTGTGCCAGAGGCGGTTTCGAATTCAGTAATAGTTTTAAGGCGGTATGATTGCCGGTTTGAATGTATTCTTCTACCAGATATTCGTCTTCGTTCATTTATATCACTAAATTAGTATTTATTCTTCTTTAACGAAATTCATTTCAGGTTCTTCTTTCGAATAAATTACGAACGATTTAAGATCAGGATTAGAGATATACATTATATTTGTCAGGTAAGACCATCAAAATAAATGCCTGTTAAAGGAAATCAATTTAGATCTAATAGCTTCAAAGAAGAATTGTCGCCTAAAGCGGCAACAAGGGCCAGAGCTACTGCGCAAAGGGATCGAGCTGAGATTTTACCAAAGTTAAATTTTGATGATGGTAGAATAATCAAAATTGCAGGTCTTTTTTTTCTAATCCTGTCGATCTATTTTTTAGTTGCTTTTACTTCTTATTTATTTACCTGGCAGGAGGATCAAAGCTATGTGATTGATGCAAATGGTGGCTGGAGTAATTTATTTAAAACATCAAAAGAACTTGCAAAAACTGGCGTTGTTAACCCTGTTGTCGAGAACTGGCTTGGTAAATTCGGCGCACTTTTGGCTCATCAATTTATCTACGAATGGTTTGGTATTGCTTCCTTCATTTTTATAGGAGTTTTCTTTATAATCGGCTATCGGTTGCTTTTTAAGATCTCAGTTATCTCAATCACAAAAACGCTGGCTTATTCGTTTTTCCTGCTCATTTTCACCTCACTTACCTTTGCTTTTTTCCATGCTTTCATGTCCGATTTTCCACATTTTGTGGAAGGGGAATTTGGTTTCTGGACGAATCGATTGTTACACGCTCAGATTGGCAATACTGGTGTAGCTGGGTTGTTGGCTTTCGCCGGATTAACCGCTTTGATTATTGCCTATAATATAGATTTTAAATTTCCGGCCAAAAGACAGGAAGAAGAAGTAATACCTCAATCAGACGATGAGATTGAAATTGAGTTGGAAGATGATTTCAGAACCCGTCCGGTTGAGTTTCCTTTAAACAAACGCGATTCGGTAAGAGAGAAGGTTGTTGTAGAAGATGAAGTTTCAGCTAATCAGCTAAAACAGGAACGAATTTCTCCTCCAATGGAATTGGAGAATGCAACTGCAAATGAGTTGATTGTGCCAAAGCCAATTGCATCTGAAGCGGCCGCCGCACTTGCCTTAAATGTTGTAAAATCAGATCCTGAGTTAACCATCAATAAGACTGAAGAAGAGAAAAAAGCGGATGATCTGGTGCAGCAATTTGGACAGTATGATCCAAAACTCGATCTGTCATCTTACCAATATCCTACCTTAGAACTTTTAGAAAATTATGGTTCGAATAAAATATCAGTGAATACTGATGAACTTGAGGCTAACAAAAACAAAATTGTAGAGACCTTAAATCATTATAATATTGAAATTGATAAGATAAAGGCGACGATTGGTCCTACGGTTACGCTTTATGAAATTATTCCCGCCCCCGGAGTTAGAATCTCAAAAATAAAAAATCTGGAAGATGATATCGCATTGAGTTTAGCCGCTTTAGGTATTCGAATTATCGCACCTATGCCCGGTAAGGGAACCATCGGAATTGAAGTTCCTAACCAGCATCCCGAAATGGTTTCGATGCGATCTGTATTAGCGACAGACAAGTTCCAAAATACTACCATGGACTTGCCTATTGCTTTAGGTAAAACCATTTCAAATGAAGTTTTCATCGCTGATTTAGCTAAAATGCCACACTTGTTGGTTGCAGGCGCCACTGGCCAGGGTAAATCGGTTGGTATCAATTGTATTCTGGCATCGCTGCTCTATAAGAAACATCCATCAGAATTAAAATTCGTTTTGGTCGATCCTAAGAAAGTTGAGCTTACTTTATTCAGAAAAATAGAACGTCACTTTCTGGCTAAATTGCCGGGCGAGGAAGATGCTATCATTACCGATACAAAGAAGGTTATCAGTACCTTGAACTCGCTTTGTATTGAAATGGATCAGCGTTACGACTTGTTGAAAAATGGCCAGGTGCGTAATCTCAAAGAATATAATGCAAAATTCATCAATCGTAAATTAAACCCTGAGGAGGGTCATCGGTTCTTACCTTTTATAGTACTGGTTGTAGATGAATTTGCCGATTTGATGATGACAGCAGGAAAAGAAGTAGAAACCCCGATAGCACGTTTGGCCCAGTTAGCCAGAGCGGTGGGTATTCACTTAGTTATAGCCACTCAGCGTCCTTCGGTAAATATTATTACAGGAACAATAAAAGCCAACTTCCCGGCCCGATTAGCATTCCGCGTATTATCAAAGATCGATTCAAGAACTATTTTAGATTCGGGCGGTGCCGATCAGTTGATTGGAAGGGGAGATATGCTTTTTTCAACGGGTAATGATTTGATTAGACTTCAATGTGCCTTCGTTGATACGCCTGAAGTTGAACGCATTTCCGATTTTATCGGGAATCAGAGAGGATACTCATCAGCATGGATGCTGCCGGAATATGTCGATGAAAACGGCGAAGGCGGAAGTATAAAGGATTTTGACCCGGCTGACCGCGATTCCCTTTTCGAAGATGCGGCGCGCCTGATTGTGATGCATCAGCAAGGTTCGACCTCATTAATCCAACGCAAGTTGAAATTGGGCTACAATAGGGCCGGTCGTTTAATTGATCAGCTAGAAGCAGCTGGTGTGGTTGGCCCATTCGAAGGAAGCAAGGCTCGTGAAGTTCTTTTGCCTGATGATTACGCATTGGAACAGTTCTTGGACAACCTGAATAAGAAATAAAAAAGAAAAAAGATGAAGAAAATTGTGTTAAGTGCCCTGTTTATGGTTGGTTGTGCAATAAGTGTACTGGCACAAACAGATGCTAAGGCCAAAGCTATACTTGCCGAGGTAAGTAAGAAATATCGTTCGTACAATGTAATTAAAACCGATTTTACTTTTACACTTGATAATCCTCAAGCAAAAGTAAAGGAAACTCAGGTTGGTACTTTATATGCTAAGGCAAAAAGTAATAAGTACAAAGTGGTTTTAAAATCACAGGAATTAATAAGTGATGGAAAAAGTCAATGGACATATTCTAAAGCAGATAAGGAAGTTCAGGTAAGTGAGGTAGATAATAGTGCTAACGCGATAAATCCGGCCCAGATATTTACCATTTATGAAAAAGGCTTTAAGTATCTATACACAGGGGATGTAAAGTTTAACAACCGCATGGTACATGTAATAGATCTGACTCCAACGGATAGTAAAAAATCGTTCTTCAAGGTTCGACTTAATATTGATAAGATCTCTAAACAGATCGCCAACGCCGTGATCTTCGATAAAAATGGGAATCGATACACATATGCAATCAGAACCTTCACACCTAATGTGAATGTTCCGGAATCTGTCTTCGCTTTCGATGCAAAAAAGTATCCGGGAGTGGAAGTTGTAGATTTACGTTAGTAAATATTGAATTAAAAAAGCGATGAAAAACATCGCTTTTTTAATTATTTTGCTGCGCTAACACTTGCGAATAGATGTCTTTCTCCTACACTTCTTATACTTTAGAAAAGCTCGAGCTGCTATTAAAAAGTCTTGAATATAAAGTGCGTTATGAAAAAGGGAATTTTAAAACCGGTGCCTGCGTTATTGAAAGCAGTAAAGTGGTGGTTGTGAATAAGTTTTCAACTCTTGAAAGTAAGATAAATTCATTAGCCGAGTTGCTTCAAAGTATGCAAACAGATGATAGTTTAATTGACGAAAAGCAAAAGCAATTTTTGTATGTACTAAAACAAACTTCTCTACAGCTGTGAAAGTTACTTTCTTAGGAACCGGAACTTCTCAGGGTGTGCCTCTGATTGCCTGTGAGTGTGATGTTTGTACATCTTCCTCAGATTATGACAAGCGATTACGAGTTTCAATATTAGTTGAAATTGATGATAAACACTTTGTCATCGATACCGGCCCCGATTTTAGATATCAGATGTTGCGGGCAAAAGTTAAAAAACTAGATGCTATACTGATTACTCATGAACACAAAGATCATGTGGCGGGTTTGGACGATGTAAGAGCCTTTAATTATCATCAAAAAAAAGCAATGGATGTTTATGCCCATGAACGTGTGCATGCTACTTTGCATAGAGATTTTCATTACGCTTTCGCGGATTTTAAATATCCTGGACTGCCATTAATTCATCTAAAGGAGATTTCTAATGAGCCTTTTTTAATAGAAGGAGTTGAAGTTATTCCGATAGAGGTGATGCATTACCGTTTACCGGTTTTTGGATTCAGAATAAAAAATTTCACTTATATAACAGATGCTAAAACTATCTCAAAGGTTGAAAAGGAGAAAATTAAGGGATCGAAAGTCTTGGTTATAAATGCCTTACAAAGGGAACCTCATATTTCGCATTTCACATTAGATGAAGCAATTGCTTTTGCAGAATCTGCTGGAGTAGAAAAAACGTACATTACTCATATCAGTCACCGAATGGGAAAATATGAAGATGTGCTAAAGGAGCTTCCTAAAGGAATTGAGCTTGCATACGACGGGCTTATTTTACAAATTTGATTTAACCAAAACAGAAATTTTAGCTACCTTTCTCCACTTTAACGATGTTGTAAATAACGAATAAATTATTTTTTAAACTAATAGAGTCACTCAAACTTATTGTTAACTGCAATGTTTTTTTGATTGAAACGTTAATGCAAGTATTCTAACGATTATGACCAAAATTTCTTTTAACAGTCAAAACACACTTTTTTATAACACCTTAAAAAGTAAGGTCGACAATTATTTTGCCACAAATAATTTATGTGTTTCTGGTGGAAGCCAATTATTTATTAAGAGTCTTATTCTTATAACATCCCTTATCGGGACTTATACTATTCTGGTTTTTTTCACACCTAATGTATGGATCTCGATTTTACTTTGCTGTGTATTGGGGTTGACATTTGCAGCCATCGGATTTAATATTATGCATGAAGGGGGACACGGCAGCTTCTCAAAAAACAAGGTATTAAATGCATTTAGTGCTTATTCGCTTAATGCCATGGGCGGAACCATCTACTTTTGGAAACAGAAACACAACATAAACCATCATACTTATACCAATATTGATGGTATGGACCACGATATTGATATTAAGTTTATGCGTATGCATTCTGAACAAAAGAAATTCGATTATCACAAATACCAGCATTTTTACTGGGTAATTCTTTATGGAATTTCTTACATGGCCTGGATTTTATTTCAGGATTTTGAAAAGTACTTTTCAAAGAAAATGGGCCCTAAAGATACTCCTAAGAAAATGGCATTTCAGGAACATTTTATTTTTTGGACTACCAAGTTTTTTTATGTTACTGTCTATTTGATTATTCCGATGGTTATGGTTGGTATTATACCTACCATAGTAGGATTCTTAATCGCAGGTTTTGTGTGTGGTTATAGCATCAGCATAGTATTCCAGCTGGCTCACGTAATTGAGGGTACTCAATTTCCGAAACCACATTCTCAAACTGGTAAAATTGAAGAAGAGTGGGCTGTACATCAGGTAACTACTACAGCTAATTTTGCAACAAAAAGCAAATTGGTTTCGTGGTTTGTTGGGGGCTTAAATTTCCAGGTTGAGCATCATTTGTTCCCGAGGATAAGTCATGTTCATTACCCTCAAATTAATAAATTTGTTAAAGAGACATGTAAGGAATTTAATGTTAATTATATTGAACATCCAACCGTACTCACGGCTTTTAAGTCGCACCTAACTCATATTAAAAAATTGGGAGACCCGATGCGTGATGCGTATAGCTTAGCAATTTCCCGAAGGCAACAGCCGCTAGAAGCATAATTGAAGAAAGCTTATTAAAGAAAAAGGGGAAATGTAAAATTTCCCCTATTGTGCCCGAGACTGGATTCGAACCAGCACACCTCTCGGCGCCACCACCTCAAGGTGGTGCGTCTACCAATTTCGCCACCCGGGCTTGCTGCAAATATAATAAGGCAAATGATGATTTCGTTAGAAAATATTAAATTGGGATAATTGGGAATTCTCTGTACAAATTGTGGCATTACTTGCATTAGGAATAATGCTTCAGTTTTTCGTGAGTAATTATTATACTTTAAAAACTCTTCTAAAATGGCCATATGGTCATAATACCAACGCTGTAGCTGCTTGGTAGTATTTTTGTATTATAATATGTAAATCACAAATCAATGGCAAAAGTTCTTGTTATAGAGGATGAAGAGTTAATGATTAAAGCTCTTGAATTCAGATTAAAAAAAGATGGATATGAGGTTGATCTGGCTCGAGATGGCGCCCAGGGGATTGAATTGCTGGATAAAAATTCTTACGATCTGGTAATAACCGATCTTATGATGCCATTTGTTAGTGGTTTGGAAGTGGTGAGTTATATCAAAAGTAGTGTTTTGATTAAAGATACCCCGGTTATAGTCTTGTCGTCTATAGGCTTGGAGCGGGTTATAATGGAAGCTTTTGAACTAGGCGTTGATGATTTTATTACCAAACCTTTTAATTTGGGTGAACTTGTGATCAGGATAAAAAAGTTTGTAAGACAAAGAGATGTTTTTAATTGAGGATGACGATAGATGGACATAATTTTTTCTGCGGGAACATACCTGCATGATCTTTTTATTTCACGTCTCTCAAGCTTTCCGGTTTATATAATTGCAGCATTATTTATAATGCTTTTTTGCGTTATAAGCATCGTAGAACTTATTACCTATCTAATAATTGGCCGGGTTAATAGTTTTTATATCAGAAAGCGTGATGCTGATATTGAGGATAGAATTATCACTATGCTAGCCAATGTTGTGGTTTTTGGTGATGATGATGTAAATCCAAAAGCTGTAGTTGCTCATTTTATGCCCCGTTTTGGGAGGTTACCTATATATCGTGAATCTATCCGAAAGATACTTGTTGCTAAGCTTTTAAATAACAATTCTAATTTTAGCGGTCGTACTGCCGAAATTTTAAGAGAGCTATATTTTCAGTTAAAGCTCGATAAACATGCAAGAAAAAGTTTGAGAAGCAAACCCTGGTGCGATCAGATTGAAGCGATTAGAGAATTAACTGAAATGTCTGTAAAAGATGAATGCGCCATTATTTTAAAGCATACCAACGACCGAAATCCTCAATTAAGACTCGAAGCCCAGGTCGCATATATAAGGCTGTGCTCGGATAATCCTTTTCGATTTTTGGATACTATACGAGAGCCTCTTTTGGAATATCATCAAATAATTTTATTTGAAGTAATAACTAAAGCAGAAACGATGGCAAGGCCACGTTTTTCTTTTTGGCTAAACTCCAAAAACGATTCAGTAGTATTATTCAGCTTAAAACTTGTTGAATATTACCAGCAATTTGATGCGCTACCAACCCTGATTTACCTGATAAATCATTATAATCATATAATTAGAGGATATTCAATCGATTTACTTGGTAGAATGGAGGCAGAAATGGCTGAAAGTCATTTGGTAGCATCTTATCCCATTCAACCTTTAAAAATAAAAATTAAAATACTTCATACTTTAGGTTTAATCGCCTCTGGTAGCAGTCTTTCTTTTTTAAACTCTCAAGCCAGGAATAAGGAATATCCAATCAGAATTGCTGCATTAAGGGCTATAAAGGCTCACCGCCAGGATGGCCCCGATTTACTTACAGCATTATTTAATGAAGGTGCAGGACAAGATAAGGCGATAATACGCCATGTTCTGGATGAAAGGATCAAAGTTTGATGGTGTTTATAAACTTAGAATCAATTCTCTACGGCTCTATATTTATATATGCTTTAATGCTGATTGGCGGGTTTATGCTTCTCGCATTGATGTCGTCAATAGAGCTAAAAAAATATTTAAAGAAAAACAAATATGTAACCTACAAAGAGCTGCTGGTTTCTGCCCATGTCCCATCAATCACTATTATAGCACCGGTTTTAAATGCCCAGAATACCATTGTAAACCAGGTTCGAGCTTTGCTTGCTTTGCAGTATAATAACTTTGATATTGTTGTGGTAAATGATGGTAGCACAGATAATACATTCGGCAGTCTTCAAAAATTCTTCCAATTAGAAGCGGTAGACTATGCTGTTTGGGAGCAAATTAAATCCAAAGAGGTTTTTGCTTATTATAAATCAAAGAATCCGGCATTTTCTAAACTTACGGTAATTGATAAAGCACATGGTGGTAAAGCCGACGCTTTAAATGCCGGAATAAACACTTCAGAAAAAGACTTCATTCTATGTTTAGAAAGGGATTGTTTTTTTCACAAAAACTTGTTGCTTAAGCTTATAAAGCCTTTTTTGGAGGAAGAAAAGCAAGTTATCGCAGTTGGTGCTACGGTACAGGTAGCAAATTCATGTGAAAAGGTAAATGGAAATATAGTCAAGATAAATTTCCCAAAGAAGGTTTGGCCAGGATTTCTAGCAATAGAGTACTTCAAATCGTTTTTAGTGGAACGTCTATCCTGGAGCCGTTTAAATGGTATTCACGAGGTTTCTGGGGGGGTAAATCTTTTTAATAAAGATATCTTAATTAAGAGTGGAGGCTATAATTCTAAAACTTTAAAGGCTGGCTTCGAGTTAGTGGTGAGAATGTGCAGGTATATGCACGATAATGATCTGGAATATAAATTGGTTTACCTTCCTGATACACTTTGCTGGGTAGAATCACCTTGCGATTTGAGTTCATTAGGTCAGGAAAGGAAAGATTTTGCCGCAGGTAATTTTCAAACTTTCAAACTAAATAAAGACCTTTTTTTTAATCCTAAATATGGAATTTTAGGGTTGTTGAATTTCCCTTTCTGGTTCTTAAAAGAATGGGTAACGCCTTTTTTTAAATTTTTTACCGTACTGGCCCTACTTACATTTACGCTGCTTGGTAAGCTTAATTGGGAGTTTACGGGAATACTGTTAATGATGCTTTACTTATTTGCAGTGATGTTTTCAATGATATCTCTTATATTTAAAGAGAAATCCTACCAATCTTCGCCCTACAAAGAGATTATAAGAATCGTTTTTTTAATTTTTTTAGAACCGTTAATCTATCACCCTCTCATTACCTATTATAAGATTACGGCTTACCTGAGCCGTAAAAGCTGGTCCTTATCACCGGAAAAATGATTTGTCGTGGTCTGGATCAGATAAACTTGGATTTTCAGCTAATATTTCCATCTTAGGGTTATCGATATAATCTGCGTACCATCTTATAGCTTCAATTACAAGCAAAGGGTCAGAACCATCATAACCAACAGTTTCAAAAGCTAATATTTCGCCATTATCATTGCCATAAAACTGGAGTTCAGAGGATTCGGGATCATACTTATCTTTACTTAAACAGTAAACCCTAACCCTTAAATCCCCATCTCGATGACGAATTACATCTCTGCAATCATCTTTCGAATCTTTCACCAAAAGAAAAACTGTTTGGTCCATATTAGTTGTATGTAAACATAACCCTTAGCTAAGTTAAATGTTTTCGTTAGGAAGCCTTAAAAAAGGTAAAAAGCTATGTGAAAGTTGGTGATAGGGCATTAAAGAGTTAATTTTAAATGAAGTTGATATCCCTGCACATTGCTATATATCTTTATGACATGCTAAGATTAATACTGCTTTTAATTCTATCGTTGCTTTCTCTGCTGGCTATTTGTCGAGCACCAACTTACCATTTATGGCTGGCTTCGATAGTGGTTACTGAGTTTCCTCTAATACTTATTGCTATAACTAGTTTAATATTGTTTTCTGGACTTTGGGTTAATCGTTATCAAGTGCCTGGAACTATATTGGGATTGTTGGCCCTATTTCTTTTTTTAAGTCCGATTGTAAGGGCATATTTGGTTTCTAAAGAATTAAAATCATCACTCGATAATGTTGATGAAGCAGTCTTTAGTGTTTCAAGAATGATTATGAGGAGTAACAACCGTAGCATTAATCCTTTAGAACTCAGTTATACCTCTTATTCTGATAAAGATTTGAATTTGGACTATTATCCTTCAAAAGTAATTGGAAACCGACCTTGTATAATAGTGGTACACGGTGGATCGTGGAAAAGCGGTGATAATAAGCAATTACCCGAATTGAATTCTTATCTAGCGGCAGCGGGCTACCATGTTGCTGCGATTAATTACAGACTAGCACCTGAATATAAAAGTCCATTACCAGTCGATGATGTAAGGGCAGCAATCTTATTCCTCCGTGCCAGTAGTAAAAAGCTCAAGATAGACACCACAAACTTTGTTTTATTAGGCCGATCCGCTGGAGCACAGATCGCACTTTTAGCCGCCTACACCTTAAATGATCCGGGTATAAAAGGTGTCGTTGATTTTTATGGCCCGGCTGATATGGTTTGGGGGTATTCAGTTCCGGCAAATCCTCTTGTTATGAATTCGCGTAAGGTTATGGAAGATTATTTAGGAGGAAAATATGAGGCTGTTCCGCGTAATTATCATAAAAGCTCTCCAGTAAATTATGTTATGGGGACATCTGTTCCCACTTTGATTATTCATGGAAATAATGATGTATTAGTTGCGTTTGAACATAGCACCAGGCTTAAAAAGAAACTGATAGATAATAAAGTGAAACATTACTTTCTTAGTTTGCCTTGGGCAACACACGGATTTGATTATACGTTGAATGGTCCCGGTGGACAGTTGTCTACCTTTGCAGTAAAGCGGTTTGTTGAAGAAGTAACTAAATAATGCTTAAACTATATGAGCTACCTTGTAAATTAGTGCTTAATTAATAACGTGGCCCACACAGACACCAAGTGTTATGACTTATTTATTCTTTGAAGCTTTCGCGCCTTCGTAGCAAAAACTTAAAACCTAAAAACATGGAAACACCTCAAGAAATTACAGTCGAAACTATTATTAATGTCCCTGTATCTAAAACCTGGGATTTATGGAATAATCCGGAGCACATAAAGCAATGGTACTACGCCTCAGATAATTGGCACGCGCCTTATGCAGAAAACGATCTGAAAACTGGTGGTAAGTTAAAAACTACAATGGCCGCTAAAGATGTAGACTTCCCCAAAAGTGAGCCATTTAAAAGTTGACTCCGACAAGTCCTTGCAAAGGACGCGTCAGTAAAATCGTTAACTTTAAATGAGCTAGAGATGAAAAAGACCAGATTTACAGAAGCCCAGATTGTAAAGGCTA
>DASWMZ010000030.1:0-7806 GCA_036399495.1 Pedobacter sp. | reverse complement strand
TATTTTTGAAATTATCATCAAACGAGGACTTAAAACAAACCATTTTATATTTTTATGACTTTAATGCAAAGGCAAACTATCAATTTAATGCTAAAAATACCTTATACGTTTCGGGGTATTTTGGCCAGGATGTATTAGGATTAAGGGAAACATTTAGTTTAGACTGGGGAAACACGACTGCTACCGTTCGCTGGAATCACATTATTAACGAAAAGTTATTCTCAAATACTACTTTAATTTATAGTGATTATAATTATACAATTCAGAACGGCGAAAGTGGTAATGATTTTAAGGTGACTTCACTAATAAGAGATATTAATCTTAAACAAGACTATCAATACTTTGCGAGTAATGGTCATACTGTAAGATTCGGTTTAAATGCAATTCGTCATCAAATACGTCCGGGCAGTATAACATCATCAGAAACATCCAGCATTAATAATAAGCAAATTGAAAAAAGGAAAGGTTACGAACTTGCCGCTTATGTTTCTGATGAGTTGAAAATGAACGATTTGAGCCTGGTTTATGGTCTTAGATTAAGCTCATTTTCTTTATTAGGCCCGGGAAATTTCAATACTTATAATTCTCAGGGGCAAATAATTAAAACCACTTCATATAATTCGGGTAGATTAGTTAAAAGTTATTTATTCGCCGAACCCAGAATTTCAGCGAGTTATCGACTTCGGGAAAATAGCTCGGTTAAAGCGTCTTATACCCGAAATACACAAAATTTGCATTTGTTATCTAACTCAACAGCCGCTTTGCCAACAGATTTATGGGTGATGAGTAGTAATAATATTAAATCGCAAATAGCAGATCAGGTTGCTTTAGGATATTTCCAAAATCTAAAAAACAATAAATACGAATTCTCCGCTGAGGTATATTACAAAAATATGCAGAACCAGATCGAGTATCGTAACGCGGCTAATTTAAGAGGTAACGAAGCGGTAGAATCGGAATTATTGTATGGAGATGGAAGGGCTTATGGGATTGAGTTTTTCATGAAAAAGCGAACCGGCGATTTCAATGGATGGGTTGGCTATACTTTATCACGCACCGAAAGAAGATTTGATGATATCTCAAACGATAAGTATTTTCCTTCCAAACAAGACCGAACGCATGATGTATCTTTAGTTGGTATCTATAAATTATCTCGAAGGTGGACTTTATCGGGAACCTTTGTTTACAATACCGGAAATGCAATTACTTTTCCGAGCGGTAAGTACCAAGTTGACGGAAGGACTATGTTCTATTACACTGAAAGAAATGGTTATCGAATGCCGGACTATCATCGGTTAGATCTTAGTGCTACATTGGGAAACAAAGCATCTAGAAAACATCAGTCAAGCTGGACATTTGGCGTTTATAATGCTTACAACCGCCATAATGCTTACACGATAGATTTTCAAGATGATCCAAATGATCCTCAAAAAACTCAAGCCGTGCAAACTGCGCTGTTTGGAATCATTCCGTCTGTTACCTGGAATTTTAAATTTTAATGATGTCTAAATTTAAATTGCTTATCATTTGCTTTATATCGATAGTCTTGTTATCCTCTTGCGAAAAGGTGATCGATGTGGATATAAAAAATGCTACTCCTGTCATTGTTATCGAAGGGGTTGTTACTAATCGTGCAGATTCGCAAGTAGTAAAGATATCCCGCTCTACATTATTCGGCCAGCCCAATGTTTTTCCTGCTGTGAGGGGCGCCGTGGTTTCAATCACAGAAGATGGAATTAGAAAAGCTAATTTGCTAGAAAGTAGACCCGGAGTTTATGTTATAAGAAACATTAGGGGAACTCCGGGTCATACCTACACCCTAAAGGTGGAGGTAGATGGCAAAACATATACTGCATCTTCCACTATGCCCGGCCAGGTTCTAATTGATACTGTAGCCCTGAACAGTACCAATTTGTTGGGAAATATAAGAAGAACAATCTCACTGGACTATCAAGACCCCCCAGGAATAAAAAACTACTATAGGTGTATTCTGAAAGTTAACGGAATCCCCTCCAAACAATACTTTTTGTTTGATGACAATTTCACTGATGGTAAACGAATCAATCAAGAACTATTTGATTTTGACCTGGATATTCAAAAAGGAGATGTTACAAATATAGAATTACATTGTGTTGATCCAATTGTTTACCGTTACTGGCAGGGTTTGGATCAAAACCAAAACAGGGGAGGTGCCTCAACTACTCCGGCCAATCCGGTAAGCAATATTTCTGATGGTGCTTTGGGATATTTTAGCGCACACACGAGGCAGAATAAGGTGGTTTTGATTCCATAGATTATGGCTTGATCTGATTATAATTCATAAAACTTCCTTCATCCTCCACGGGTATATACAACGTTTTACCCGTTTCAAACCTTTCGTGTAAACTATATTTTTTGATAAGATTTTGCTCAAAGGTTTCGTAGACCTGCGCTAAACCTCCTGCTGTATAAATAGCGCAAAAAGGCTGGGTAAAGCCATGTTGCTCATAAACATAATAATCGAACTCAGAATTGTTTGTGTAAGATGTTATTAATTTTTCGATAACCTCTGGCTTCATGTCTATAAGATCGCAAGCCATTAATAAGATGTCCTTATCCCGAAAGTTTCGGTGGATACTAAGTAACCCGTCAAGTGGGCCGTCGATAGGGAGATGGTCTACAATCAAGGGAGTATCAGGAAAGATGGACTGATAGGCTTGCTGCTGCTTTTCGTTGATAGAGACAACTACATCCAAGCCAACTTCTTTAAGTTTTCGAGCAATTAAGACCGCCCATGCGATGCCGTCTTTTAACAGCAAGCCTTTGTCGCTCCCCATTCTCTTGCTTTGGCCGCCACATAAAACAACGCCTAGGATGTTATTCATGCTTAAAAGAAGTTATTTTTTATCGGAGTGTCCTAAGCTCTTTTGCGGATTTACCACGTCTCTAACTTTTCGTTTTAATTCTTTGATCTCTGGAAAACCTGCGGCCGTTACACGGTCAAAGATTAAAACTTCATCGATGCTAATCTGAAAGGTACCACTTGTTTCGCTCGGTTGCAATAAAACCCCATGCACATCATCCGAAAACGTACTTAATAACTCCTGTGCGAAATATGCAGAGCGGAGCATCCAGCCACATTTTGGGCAGTATTCAATGGTAATGGTAGGTTTCATGGTTGATTAGCGGTTTCGTAGATATGCTCATTAGGACTACCCGTTATTTCATGGCAATTGCAATTGCCGCCC
The DNA here is from genome assembly GCA_036399495.1 of Pedobacter sp. Classification (GTDB taxonomy): domain Bacteria; phylum Bacteroidota; class Bacteroidia; order Sphingobacteriales; family Sphingobacteriaceae; genus Paradesertivirga. Next base: position 4,579 of record DASWMZ010000030.1, on the reverse strand, counting down.
CAAAGCTTTGTTCCGTCTTCGAAATACTCGCACTTCCAGATCGGGACTTCATGTTTGATCCGGTCAATAATGTGCCGGTTGGCTTCATACGCTTCGCGCCGATGCGGAGTAGCAGTTATTACAACTACAGCTGCTTCGCTGATGCCAAGCTTTCCTGTCCGGTGCTGAGCGATTGCCAGATTCAGTTTCCATTTGATGCGAGCCTCGTTCAAAATCTCCTTAATGAGTTTGGATGCCATGACTTCTTGTGCCTCATATTCAAGATAATTTACCTTTTTACCCAAGCTATTGTCACGCACATCACCACTAAATAACACCACAGCTCCAGCTTCAGGATGATGGGAAGCTGCTAATAAACCTGCGAGATCAATTGGTTCTGAAGTTAGATAACTAACCTCCGCTGCTGGGTGGGAGGATGCTGATGTTGTCATTTTCATTCAGGATATAATCATTTTCGACTATTTCATTATCTACCGCAAACCTGCTAATGTTTAAGATATTTTCGGCTTTGGGGTTCTTCTCTATCAAAAAGCCCTTTAAGGTATCAATTGTTTCAAAGGGTTGTTGAAGCGTAAATTCCCTTTCAAAATAATCTTTTAAAACCGCGTAAACCTGGATCTTCATAATTTCATTCCCCTAGCTGCACATCTGCAAATTCTACATCTTCTCGTTTATCTTCTATCCTCCAATATGCATCATGCTCAATTCACTGCCAGTAAACTTAAGAACTTGTTTCTGTTGTAAAGCTTGTTTTAGACGGATTACCAGTTCAGCATTGTTTAAATTTTGAATAGAAATAGGATGATTACTGCTTAAACACCCATAAATATTCCCGTAAGAATCTAAACGTAGACGGTTGCAATCACTACAAAAAGGTTCAGTTTCGTTGGCGACGATCCCGAATTTATTTTTATCCTCAGTTTGCCAGTAGTTGGCTGTGGATGAAGAAGTTCGTGTTAACTTGTTAAATTTATAATGCTCCCCAATTAAGCTCAGAATTTCTTCTTGGGAAAAGAACTGATTATTTGAATTTCCAAAAAGATGCCCCATTGCCATTATTTCTAAGAAGCGAATAGTTATCCCTTTGCTAAAGGCATAGTTAAGAAGCGGCATAATTTGAGAATCATTAATACCTCGCATAATAACACTGTTCAGCTTTACCTTTATCCCTTGTGTCACGGAAGCATCTATTCCCCTCAAAATCCTGTTCAGGCCCGACCGACGGCTTACTTTGTAAAATACATCTTCATCGATCGCATCGAGCGAAACATTCAATTCAGTAATACCGGCGTCTTTTAATGGCTTTGCCTGATCTTCAAGAAGTAAGCCGTTCGTGGTGATCTTTAGATTACTAATCCCAGCACTCTTAACCGATTTGACTAATTGAGGAAGTTCCTTATAAAGGAGAGGTTCACCCCCGGTAAATCGGATGGTTTCGAGGTCTAGGACCTCATGCAGTTGAGTAATGGACTTAACTAATTCGGTGTTACTTAAAGCCTTTTCCTTTGATTCCTGATGATTTTCACGAATTTCCTCGTTACCAAAGGTGCAATAAATACATCCCAGATTGCAGGTGTTTATCAAGCTAACCCGAAGTGTTTTGAATGATCGGCCGTACATATCTCTAACCTCTACCATCACATAAAAAAGATAAGCTTGCAGGAAGCTATTGCCAGAACCCCACTTAATAAATATTTTACCGTATTTACTGCAAAGTGTCGGCTACCACAATACGATCCTGCTATTCCTCCAATTAACGCTGAGAAGAACCAAACAATACTTTCACTGCTAAAGTGAATTTCGGCTGAATGACCTAAGAGCCCGGACATGGAATTTAAAACGATGAAGAGGGCTGAGGCAGCAGCTGCTTCCTTAGCATTGGCCCAAGCCAAAATTATGAGTAATGGGCTTAAAAATATACCGCCGCCGATACTTAACATTCCTGAAAGAAAACCCATCACTAAACCGAATATCAAGGCCAGCGGGATAGACACTTCCCTATGTTCTGATTTTTCTCCCCGTATCAATCCCAACAACCTAAGCGCAGGAATAATCAACGCGATCCCTAGTATCAAATTATAAACGTCTCCATGCACCGGCATTTTAGAACCGACGTAAGCCATGGGCAAAGAGCTGATTAAAAAAGGCCAGCAGAGCTTCCACTTAAAGTATCCGGCACGTGTAAATTGAATAAATCCAATCCCGGCAACTAAGATATTTAAGATTAAGATGATTGGCTTGTAACTAACAACCGGAATTGCAAAGATCGACAGAACGGCAAGATAACCGCTGGCACCACCGTGACCTACAGAGGCGTACAGAAATGCGACGATAAATAGCGTCGATGCCAAAAGCAAGTTCGTGTCCATCCTTACAAATTTAGATAAAAATCAATGCCGTTTTATGTCTTAAAGCGAGGATTGATCTTGTAATACAAAGCTAAGGTTGTAACAAGGCATTCCGGTCTACTTCTAAAAAGTCTGATTTTGGCGATTCGCAAGTTTGGCAGCAATATTCTGCTGGTAGGTCCAAAAAGGCTGTTCCCGGATTAATATCGTTCGTCTCGTCACCATATTCTGCGTCGTACACCGTTTGGCAATGCTTGCATTGATGAACCTTAACTGGAACCTCGTAAGCCGTTATCTCTTCTGTTACATTTGTTTCTTGTTCTGAGAAGCTTGTTCCATTGGTCTGGAGCTCATAAAAGTAATCGCAAAGTTCGATTAGTGTGGCGGGCAGATCTTCGAAACCAACGTCTGTTTTGTAAGTAACGAAATCCTTAGAGTTGGGATTGAAATCTCTGGTATGAAGTATATCAAATCTGTCCGTAGCGTCAGTATTCTGCTCTGCATTTGAAGCCTTCTTTCTGATGATCACCGAGCCAAATAAACCCGTTTTAGGATTAATCTTTATAGCAAAGCACAATTTGAATGTCCGTACATCGTCCTTGTCAAATTGCCGTACTAGGTGGTTTTTCAACTTTAATGCATAGTCGCACTGATCTTCAATCTGCCAGTTCAGTTCGTTCGATGCATGTCTAACGTTGATACGATGTTTGGCTAAGATCCAATTCCACTGTTTACGACCTTCAGAACTTATGCCTTTAATTATGAATGATTTCCATGGCGTTGTGTTAAGTTGACCTATACGTGACTGCAAACAAACTGCGCAAACATCCTTTAGAAATGCTACAGGGTATTGTTCATTCCGCTTGTAAACCCCTAACCAGTATTTGTTATCATATCGATTAAATCCTTCGTAATAGGGAAGCTGGAAATCCGGTAGGATTAGCTTTTCCCTAGGGCTGGTATTTACCTTATTATCTTTATCCGCAGAAATCTCAAGGAATAGTAGGTTTCCATCTATTTGCGGCTGATCGTAGAAATGGCCTTTATTTCTTAAGATCACATTCTCAATATCCAGACTTAGCGCAGGAATGTCCTCTGTATAAATCAATGTCGGCCAAGTATAGAAGATGTTCGTTTTCGGGAAACGGATATGGAGGTGCCAGTAATTGTTGGTGTCTGATGCGATGAAGTTAAGATTCCCCGTAAAAAAGGGGATGAAGGTTTGGTTGTTATCGGCGAGATTGATCTTTAACTTTGGTTTTTGGTCAAACAAGTCAAGAATGTCTTTATAAACCCCTTCACGTAACCAATTGGAGGTGCTGAAGATATCTTCAGAAACGTACGAGCTTATTATATTCGGATAAATATCGGTACCAATTTCATAGTCAATATCAGCAATCGAGAATTCATGTTCCAAATCCTCCAGCTGCTCTTCTGCAACCGACAAGAACAATTGCTGACGGTTGCCAAGGCTTACGTTTTGAATGCCTGCGTTTTCCGCTGCTCGTAAAATGTCTAGTAAATCCCCTGCAGCCACAATGCCGCCTGGAAGATTAACCTTTATAATGTATTTGGATTCGGTCACTTCACTCATATTACCAAGGTTTCTACAGCCTTTTCACTCAGCGTTTCTTCCAATATTCGTTTTATTTCAGGTTTGCATGAACCGCAACCTGTTCCAGCACCGGTTGAATTACAGATATCCTTCATCAAGGTGCAGCCTTCGAGTATTTTGTTTTTGATATTATCTGCACCAACATTGTTGCAGCTGCAAACAAGCTTCCCTAACACAGGTTCTGCCTTTTTGCCGCTTCTTAACAGGTGAAGGCGCTTTTCGCTCAGCTCAATTTTCCCCTCAATCAGCTCTCTGAATTCCTGAAATTCTGATTTATCGCCGATGAGGATCGCGCCTACCAAACGGTCCTCCCGAACTATACATTTCTTGTAATACCGCTTTGCCTTATCGATAAATACGATTTCTTCATAGCTCCGATCTTCTTCCGGATACTCTGCCTCGCCAATACTGCACAAATCAAAACCATGGATCTTAATGATATTCATAAACACACTGCCTTTGTAGTAGCTGGCTATGTCGCCGTTTAGGTATTGAGCTACTATTTCGGCCTGTTGCTCTGCGGCAGCGGTAATTCCATACAAAACGCCCTCAAATTCTGCAATTTCGCCAATGGCGAAGATTGATGGATCACTAGTCTTTAAACGTTTATCAACTA
>DASWMZ010000029.1:0-1984 GCA_036399495.1 Pedobacter sp. | reverse complement strand
GGATGACATCATGATAATAGAAGGCGGTTCTGACTTGTTTGGTACAACAGTTCACTCACGTCACGATCATCGTATTGCTATGGCGTGTGCAGTAGCGGCCTTGCAAGCTGATGATGAGGTTATTATTGAAGAGGCAGAAGCTATCAACAAATCTTATCCGGATTTTTACCAGCATTTACAGAAATTAGGGGCTGCGGTCGCGTATTAGCGTGAATTGAATTTTGACATGATGAATAATTGAATTTTTTTATTTTGAACCAGGCAGTATTATCACAGATGTTTCTTCCGTTGCGTCGCACACTTATATCTTTGAGTTCTGTTATCAACTAAGGCCTGATTGGTATCCCGATCAGCACACGAAGCAACGTAAAGTATGCACAGCAACAAGGTTTAACCAGTCAGGCAGACTTCCAGAGTCAGGACACAGTACCAAAGGACACCAAATAATTTGATGATCTACTATTCATAAGTCAAGACGGGAGGAGTTGATGTTGATACATTTTATAAAATTATAAATGTGCAGCATTATGAAAAAGCAACAATTTAAAGTTTTAAAGTATTCTGTTGGAATAGATGCTTCAAGTGAAGATATGAAGCTGAGTTTTTCAACGATAGATGAAAAGCAGGCAGTTACAGAAAAGGCAAGTAGAAAGTTTAATAACACTTTTAGTGATGCTCAGCAATCGAAAGATTGGATTGAGAAGTACCGCAAAGACAAATCAATTCCCGTAGTTATTACGATAGAAGCTACAGGTACTTATTATGAGAGTTTTGCTTTATTTCTACACAAAGCAGGCTATCATGTAAGTGTAGTTCTTGCCAGTCAGGCAAGAGATTATATGAAGTCATGCGGATTGAAAAGCAAGACAGATAAGATAGATGCCTGGGGATTATCAAGGATGGGGGCAGAAAGATGTTTGGCGGCGTGGCAACCGCTCTCGGAGTATATCTACAGACTAAGGAGCCTCACCAGGAAGCGTAAGCAACTCAATGATGTCCGGACCGCTACTCTTAATCAACATCATGCTACTCAATTTAGTATGTATGAAACAAATGAAGTAGAGGAAGTTAACCAAGGTCTGGCAAAACAGCTCGATGAGCATATTAAACAAATAGATGTAACTATCGATCAGATCCTGCAAGAGCAGGAAGGCCTAAAGGAAAAGGTAGAATTAATTGTAGATAGTATAACAGGAGTTGGTAAATTGACCCTGGTAACCCTGTTAGCTGAAACAGGGTGTTTTGAGTTGTTTGAAAGTATATCCCAACTAATAGGATACAGTGGATATGATGTAATTGAGGACGAGTCCGGTAAGAGGATAGGAAAGACTAAAATATCGAAAAAGGGTAACAGTTATATCAGGTATGCGCTATATATGCCGGCATTGAATGTAGTCAGGTGGAAAGTAAAACCATTTGAAGATTTGTATGAAAGAGTACTTGAAAGAAATCCAAAACTCAAAAAGAAAGCAAACGTAGCAGTACAAAGAAAGTTGCTAATTATCCTTTTCACCTTATGGAAAAAGGGAGAAAAGTTTGATCCCGAGTACAAACCAAAAACTATCGGAGAGAAGGAGCCGGAGCCTTCTTTCGGCAAAAAAGATGAAACAATCGAGGTGTTGGAAGAAAAGAAACGAGCATAAAAAAAGTAGCCCAAAGGGCTACTGTAGATAGACTATCGTTGAGTGATCACCGTTAGCCTTCTTTCGGCCATGTAAAGGTAGAAAAATTTGAGAAATTTTTGGAAGTCAAGACAGTACCTTGTACCGACCATCTTTTATCATCGCCCCGGTCAATATTCGTTTCTCTACTCGCCAATAAGACCAATTGCTTCAACGATTAAGGCACGAAATTTTATGATGTAAATAAATAATATGAGGGCTGTAAAAACTCCTCAGACAATTTCTTTAGAGCAATAAAACATTTGAAATTATGAACCCCGATAACAATGAAATCCGTCTCGATAGGGAAGCCGATGAGGAAA
>DASWMZ010000028.1:0-38535 GCA_036399495.1 Pedobacter sp. | reverse complement strand
CTACTAGCTATACCATCGCAAAACACCTCGCCAAAAACAACTTTGTTTTCTATATCGAAAACCCGTTCACCTGGAAAGATTATTTAAAACTTAGGGGCAAACCCCAAATACTGAAGCGGGGAAAATTATTTTCTGCAAAATCTGATGGTATACTGACAACTCAAATTGATAAGCTCAAAGTTGTAATCACCCCACCCCTACTCAGCATAAACTTTTTACCTGAAGGAAACCTTTATCGAATTCTACTTGGTATCAATGAATCAATCATCAGAAACCGAATAAAGAAAATTATAAAACAGCTTAAAATAAGAGAGCTGGTGTATATCAACTCCTTTAACTTCCATTATCCTAATGCAGTTAACGGATTACCGGTAACGTTGAGCGTTTACCATTGTGTAGACCCGTTAATAGTTAAGTTTGATACCAGGCACGGACTAATTTCTGAAAAAGAATTAGTGGTCAAAAGCGACCTGGTTATCTGCACAAGTCGAAAACTTTTCCAAGAAAAGAAACAACTTAACAAAAACACTTTTTTTATTCCGAACGCAGCTGATCTCAGCCTTTCTCAACAAGCGCAAAACCCGGATTTAAAAATTAATAATAAGCTATCAGAAATCAAAAAACCCATTATCGGGTATTTTGGCAATATTGAAAGACGCCTGGACTTCGATTTATTAAAAAATGTGATTACACAAAATCCTGATAAAAGCTTTGTATTTGTTGGGCCGGTAAGCATGGAATTTTTACCTCAATGGTTTACAAATCTCCCGAATGTATATATGTTAGGCCGGGTAGCTTATGAAGAGTTGCCGTCTGTTTTAAAAGGGTTTGATATCGCGCTCATTCCGTTTAAAAAGGATGAGGTAAGCGCAAGCATTTTTCCGCTTAAATTATTCGAATACCTTGGTGCCGGTAAGCCGGTGATAGCTACTGATTTTAATCCGGATTTAAATGAGTTTACTTACGATACAGTACGATTTTGTAAAGATAGTGTGAGTTTTAGCGCAGCGATTGCAGAGGAATTAAAAACCAATTCCGAAGAAAAAATTGCCGAGAGAATAAAGGTTGCAGGTGAGAACACTTGGGACAAACGGGCATCAGAATTTGGGCATCTGCTGGAGATTTATCGTCAGAAAGCGGAATAATTCAGACTCTTAACCAATCATTATGAGCAAAATATTTTTTGACCATCAGAAATTTACGACACAGCGATACGGCGGTATAAGTCGGTATTTTGCCAATATCATTAATGCCATAAAATTAATTCCGGAATACGATTACCTGCTAGGCATTGTCTGTTCGCAAAACCACTACATTAAGTCAGATTTTAAGATTCCAGAAAAACTGGCATCGGTTCTTTCAAATCCAAAATACGCGTCAAAAATTAATTCCCTCTATTGCAAACATATATTGAAGCAAAACAACTTTGATATATTTCACCCTACTTACTACGATACCTACTTTATTGGTAAAACCCCAAAACCCGTAGTTATAACCATACACGATATGACGTATGAGCGGTTTCCGGAATATTTTTGGGCAAAAGACCCACTTACCAGGCAGAAACGTTTAAATGTTGAACGAGCGGATAAAATCATCGCGATCTCGGAAACTACTAAAAAAGATCTTATAAACTTCCTGCACGTCCCTCCAGAAAAAGTCGAAGTTGTTTATCATGGATTTGACCTCAATGCCGAATATAAAGCAAGCCCCGTGGCAGGCCTGCCAGAAAGTTATCTCCTGTTTGTTGGTGATAGAAGCGGCTACAAAAACTTTTACTTATTTATTAACGCATTTAAAGAGCTTAGGTTAACTCAACCCAGGCTTAAACTGATTTTAACCGGAGGTGGCCAACTCGATGTTGCCGAGATTGAATGTTTAGCCCGACTTAATTTAACTGCAAGCGTAAAGCATATTAACGCTACCGACGAGGAACTAACTTATTTATATCAAAAAGCAGTAGCTTTTGTGTATCCATCACTACATGAGGGCTTCGGACTCCCTATTCTTGAAGCTTTTAATGCTGGCTGCCCGATGATTTTAAGTGATACTGAATGCTTCAGGGAAATAGCGGGCGATGCAGCGACTTACTTTTCTGCTTACAGTTTTGACGACCTCCTTTCAACGCTTAGAAAGGTAATTGAAGACCCTGGCTTGAGGGATAGGCTGGTTAAAGCCGGGAAAAATCGTTTATTGGATTTTTCACTCAAAAAATCGTTAAAAGAGACTTTCGAGATTTATAAGGGGCTTACTTAGCCATGTATATGACATAATTCTAGGAAAACTTTTTAATTACAGAAGTTTTTTGTTTGATGGATGCGGCATGGGTATTACATCTTTCCAGATAAATTTTTTTGTCATAATTCCTTTCGGATGTTCAGCGCCGATTCTGAATCCAAGCCAATTTTTCGGAGCAAAAATTTTTCCTGGTTTCTTATTTAAATAGGCTGCCCACCATCCGAAACTGCTGTTTGAAATAATAGCGATATCGGCATTTTGAATGATCTGAAAATCGATAATTTCCTCATTGCTGGAAAAAATATAGTTCGGCTTTTCGGTAAAGGATGCTTTTACAAATGGAATGTCGTCGCTTACAAAAATAACCTTATAGGAATCAATATTTTCGATCTCGGCAAGTCTGTCTTTAAAATATTCTATAGGCAATGAAATATCGCGCTTGCCATATTTAAGGTAATCCGTTCGCCGGATATGTACGGCGATCGTTTTCTCATTTTTGAAGATATTCCCGTACTGCGTCTCAAAAAGGCTTACAAATTTCGGTTTGATCTTAAATAAAGGTTTTTCGGCTAATTGATTTAGATACCAGTCTGTTTGAAAATAGCCATTGTATACTTTAAAATTTTCTATCGAAACTTTGCGCGGGGCAACAAAGCTGAAAAAAAATACATCTTTGAAAAAAAGTAATTTGGGGATGAATCGTATAAAAATTGAATAGAGCTTAGACTCAAATGTTAATGCTTGAAATTGCTCTAGTTCAAAGTAAGTAGCAAGATTTGCGTGATGTGGGTTTGAAAAAAAAATAAGTTTGTCCGGGTTTTCAGCTTTAATATATCTGTAAAAAACATATTGAAACATCTGGTTACCTAATCTTCCTTTAAAATAAACGCCTGTCATTTTAATCTGCTTTTATCTTTAATACATATTTATTCCAAAATTCCGGATAGAAACGGTAGGCGTAAATTACAGTATTGATAACACTTACATTTAGCTCTTTTCGCAATATATATTGAGCTATTGCGAATCCAATTACATTCGATATCAGGGTTGCGTAAGCGGCTCCGACCGCGCCGTAACTTTTTATGAAAAGGAAATTGAGGATGAGATTTGTGCTAGCTGTTATAAGCACGATGGAAAAGGTCATGTTTGTTTTTCCGATAGAGTCGAGAATGGTTCCAAATTGTCGGCCGTAAGGAATTAGTAAACAGTAAAGAAGGGTGATATTTAAAATAGGAACCGAATCCACGTATTTGCCCCCGGCTATAAATGTAACCAGCCATTCATCAAGTAAATACACTATTAAAACTCCCGGAACCAATATTGCCAGTATGGTACCTACAGACTTTTCATAAAGGTATTTAATCGCATCCCGCCCCTCAGTGTGCATCCGTTTAGCGCTTTGGGGAAAAACAATGGTGGCGACGGCATCTGTAGGAACATTTATTAGATTGGTTATTCGAACCGCAGTATTAAAGGAGGCGGAAGCTGCGGGCGAAAGCATCCCGGCCAGCATCCATTGATCGATTGTACCCGATAGTTGCGAACTGAGGGAGGTTCCGAAGGCAAACTTGCCGTAGTTGAATACTTTTTTTATCCATTCCCAGCTAAAGATATACGTGAAATAGAAATACTTTTTCACAACCAGCCAAGAGCAGACTACAGCCAGACTCATACTTACAATTTGCACGTACACCAAGTCGGTTAACACTATTTCTTTATTAAAAAAATAGCAGTAGCACGGATAACTAAACAGGGCGAATTGCCGGATGAAATTTACCAGAAAAACCCCTTTGTATTGAAGGTTTGCTTGTTCTACACAACATAATTGCGTTAATATACCCGACAAAATAAATACTACATTGAAGAGATAAAATACGGGCTCCAGTTGAGGGGCGTTTAATGTTCTGGTAAAAAACCCAATAAATAATAAATTAAGAATGATGCACAATAACGTTATTACAGAACTGATTGTAAAACTCGCCGAAAAAATTTTTGAATGTTCATCCTTATCACTCCCGGATAAAAATTTGATAAGGGCACTTTGAATTAAGCCATTGCGAATCAGTTCAAAAACAACAACTGCCTGCATGTAAATACCCCAGGCGCCAAAATCTTCTTTAGAGAATAATCTGGCCATGAGCAAAAAACTCCCTATAGCCAAAATTTGGTTTGAAAGGTTTTGGGTGATATTAATCAGCCCGGACTTTAACCAGTAGCTATCCGGGGACTTCTTCTCCATCAGGTATTGCTTCTACTGCTTTAAATAAATGCTGAGCAACGAATACTTTTAGTTCTCCATCATTTTTTGCGTGAAGTATTTTGGCTCCGGACAATTTTGGGAATATCGTATTAAAACAATTGAAGTGATGCTCACCCCCTTTTACAGATAAAATGATGTTTATTCCTCCAAAAAAACTCGCTAAAGACGCTGTGCCGCCATGTGTGGAAATAAAATGGTTACAGTTTGCATAAATCATTAGTTGAAGGTGATTGAAGTTCCGGGCGTTTGCTTTATTCTCTTTGTATAAATTCTCCATTAAAAGTACTTCCGGGTGCTCTATACTCAACCATTCAAACTCATGCAAATCGTATATATCACTGTTGTCCATCGTGATATTTTTCGGATTTGGCCGGTTATAGATTATAGTGTAATCTTTTTTTAAATTGCTGATTATGAAATCAAGCATTTCAATACTTAAAAAACTTACAGGCGGCCCGTCCCACTCCATATTATAGCGGTTGGCAATAATTAAAATAGGCTTATCATAAACATAAATGTCATTTGCGTAAGTCTCTTTTAAAGGCACCCGTTCCCATTTGCTGATATCATAGTCGTGGCTGTAAAGAATACGTGGGGTTTCAAAGTTATAATTCCCTTCGGTTGTTCTTACGTCAAAAGCCTCCTCATGATCGGGAGAGAAAAAATATAACTCTTTGGTAAACTTCGAAGCTTTGGTACTTTTTAAAGTGCCGTTTTTATAATGCCAGTAAGCAAAAGGAAGCACATACATGATTTCTGGTGCAAATTCACCATTGAAATGAATTTCTTTGTATGGTTTTTTTGTCCAATAATCTTTGATTATGTATTTAATCTGGGCGAACTTGCAATAATACGTATCCCGATAAAAATATCTTAGATCATAGGGCACATACCAGTATCGTAGGTGTACGTACAGTCCGATCAATTTATGTATCAATTCAATCAGCATATTATATCAATTTACCTGCGGTCCGGCGGCATACTCACCAAGGCGGGTACTATGCAATTTTAATCGTCTGATTAAGGAAGAAAGCACTCCACCTTCAGAAGACAATCTTCTTGATGAAGTAAATGGCCTTGCCTGCGAATGTGTTACCAATTTTAACGAACCTACTGTTTTTAAGTTAACTGCCATCCTGCCATCTTCGGCTTCCTCGACAAAATAGTCGCTGCCCAATGCATTGTCAAACTTTCTAACTTCAGTTACCTCGAACCCCCCGGTTGATTTTCCAATTTCGGTTACAAAGCCCATCGTAAAACCCAGAACGTTTATATGTTCGCGCTTAAATTTTCTTAGCCGTATTAGTACGCCGGTTAATCGTTCATAGCCCCAAAGCCCGATCCTTAATTGCCCTTTTGGGGGAACAAAACAATACCGACTGTATACACCAACAATATTATTATTATTCATCATTGGCTTAATCATTAACTCTATCCAGCGAGGTGGGTAAAAAGTGTCAGAATCTGCGCACAAATGATATTTGCCTCGCGCCTGCAGAAGCCCTAACTGACGAGCATACGGTGTTCCTTGTAAAGGCTGGAAGTAGTTTTTTACCCCAAGGCGGTCAAGAACTTGCTGAGTATGATCAGTTGAGTTATTATTCACTACAAAGAGTTCCACTTTTAGAGATGTGGTAGTTGATGCCAATGAAGAAAGCGTTCTATATATATTATTCCCCTCATTCCATGCAGGTATTACAATAGAGACATCAGGGTTAGAAACATTGAATCGACTTAGCCTCCTCTTTAAATCATCCAGCTCAGCTTCTGTAATATCTTTGAAATCTTTTGCAGTATAAAGATGTTGGTTTAGCCACGACGGGAGTTTAAATAAAGACATCAGGTATTGGTGTTATTATTATTGTTATTATTCTCAAATTGCCCAACAGCTATTAGAGCTTGGCGCATTTCACCCTTATACTAGTACCCGCAGTTTAAGGTTACGTGGGGCTACTGTATCAGGCCTCATTAAAACAAAGCCCTTTTAAATTCTGTTGTATATAAATAAACTTACAAATATGAAATGGCTAGGCAGACGCGGAAGCGGCAATATAGAAGATAGACGCAGCGGCGGCGGTGGATTAGCAATGGGAGGAGGTATAACTGCGATTATCGCGGTGATATTCTCTTTAATTACCGGTCAAAACCCGATGGAACTTTTGGGAATGGTACAAGGTAGTGGTGGCGGTTCACAACAAGAAGCTCCGCTGAGTACTGATGCCAAGCAGGATGAAAAAGGGCATTTCGTGGGCGTAGTATTAGCCGATACTGAAGATGTTTGGAATAAAATCTTTTCAGAAAGCGGAAGTAAATACAAGGAGCCAACCTTGGTCCTATTCAGTAACAGTGTCCAATCTGCTTGTGGTAGTGCCAGTTCCGCTACGGGTCCTTTTTATTGCCCTGGAGATCAAAAAGTTTATATCGACTTGTCTTTTTATGATGACTTACAAAACCGTTTTGGTGCACCCGGAGACTTTGCCATGGCTTATGTTGTGGCACATGAGGTTGGACATCATATTCAGCATATTCTTGGTACATCAGCTAGGTTAGATCAGGCCAGAGGTCAGGTAAGTCAGGAAGAATACAATCGATTATCTGTTAAGCTCGAACTACAAGCAGATTTTTTAGCGGGAGTTTGGGCTCATCATGCTCAGCGAATGAAAAACATTCTTGAGGAAGGAGATATTGAAGAAGCTTTAAATGCGGCTAATGCGATTGGGGATGATCGTTTACAAAAGGAATCCCAAGGTCGTGTAGTTCCTGATGCATTTACCCATGGAACCTCGGCTCAAAGGATGCGCTGGTTTAAAAAAGGGTATGAGACTGGAGATATAAATCAAGGTGATACTTTCTCCGCTTCAATTTTGTAGCATTTATAAGACAAACCGACTAGAAATTTAATCAGGTATTTTGCAATTCTGATAAAAAAAGCACCTATTATTTTTTATAAACTACTGGGTTTTAACGCAAATTTGAAACTTTTTCATTTTGGTCTGGTGATTGAACATCCCTGCTCACACATTAAATTTGAAATTTTATGAAAAAAATAATCTTACTGGCAGCAGGCTTCCTTATAGGTGGAGCAGCAGCAAACGCGCAAACAACAACTAAAACTTCAACGGTTGGAACAACAAAATGGGGATTAAAGGCTGGTGTTAATTTAGCGAAGTATAGCTATGGAGCCGATGATGCCAAAAATGAAAGCACAGATCAGGCTACTAATTTTCATGTGACAGGCTACCTTGACCTTCCTTTAGGCGGACGAATGTTTTCCATTCAACCCGGCTTGTCCCTTCAAGGAAAGGGAGCTGAGTACTTTGATGTAGCTGATATTGAAATTAAGGAAAACATTATGTGGCTTGAAGTACCTGTAAATTTAGTTGGAAAGATCCCACTTGGAGCCACAGGAACCAATTTATTTTTAGGTGCAGGTCCTTATGGAGCAGTAGGATTAGCTGGCGAAATAAAAACCGAAAACGAAAATACAGACCAGTCAACTACTCAGAAAATTAAATTTGGAGATGAAGACAATAATAATGCAAATCGAAAAAGAACCGACTTTGGTGTTAATTTTCTTGGCGGTATTCAATTAAGTAACGGTTTCAATGTTGGAGCAGGTTACGGATTGGGCTTAACAGACCTACGGCCCAGCGGGACTGGAGGTAATGGACAAATGACTAACCGTGTACTATCGTTTTCGGTAGGTTACGCATTTTAATATTAACAATAATGATTTAAAAAGCCGTTCGGAACATTTCGGGCGGTTTTTTTTATGAATATAGATCAAGGTATTTTTATGAAAGTTCCTACCTTTCAAAAAATATTAATATGAAGTTTATCTTTTTGATTCTCCCAACTTTATTTGCCATAGGCGCTTTAGCACAGCCGGTTTCACTGAATAACTTTATTGTAAAAGAGCACTTATTAAAAAACAGTAAACTAGCAATTATTGCTGTTGACTCGGCTGACAAGCCCATTGAAGCCGTTAACGGAACATTTATTTTCAGCATAAATGGATTTAAACAGGAACTTAAATTCCACGATGGTTTTGCCATATCACCGCAGCAGATAGGAAAATCAACTTTTGTCTATTTAAAACACAAAAACGAAAGTGGAAATCACTCGAAACTCTATTACGTAATCAAGAAAGGCGAAGATCTGAATCCTGTCAAGATAAATTGGATGACTCTTTTGCTTATTCCACTGGCAATAATTGCTATTGGAACGATATTCAGAAAGTTTTTAATAATTGCAGTTGTGATACTGGTGATTCTATTCTTTTTTAATTCAAGTAAAGGTTTAGGGCTTCCTACTTTTTTCGAGACAATTATCGATGGACTTCGATCGGCGTTTTAGAAAGGCATACCAATTCCAATACTCGGTTGTAGAAAATGGTATCTGTCGGGGCTGTGCGTAATTTTATAGCGATCTTTAAAATCTTTATTAAATAAATTTTTGATCACCCACTGTTCACTTCCTTCAAATTGTGGATCTTTAATCTTGATTCCTATATCTATTCTAAACACAAAATATTCCACATCATAGCGCAATCCTGCTCCTGATCCAATGGCTATTTGATTAAAAAATCTATTAAATTTAAATTCCCCGCCAGGATTAAATTCGGTTTTTCTTATTCGCCATATATTACCAAAATCAGTAAAGGTGGCTCCCTTTAATTTTGAGCCGAAAAAATTATTAGCGATCGTAAATCGATACTCCAGATTGCCTTCAAATTTTATTTCGCCCAGCTGATCGAGGCTGGTAAGATTTCTTCTTAAACTGCTGTCTAAAACCTGGCGGTTATAATTACCTGGTCCAAGGGTTCTGGCCTGCCACGCACGAATACCGGTAGATCCACCTGCAAAAAAGTTTTTTTCAAAAGGGAGTTCTGTACCTGGTTTTGGATAAGCAAAGCCTGGATTGATTCTAAAAATAAACTGTCTTTCACGCCCTAAAGATCTATAAACGCGTAAATCAGCTTCGGTTTTTCCATATTGAAGATAGTTTAACCCTAAAAATCTGTTATCATTTTTGAACAATTTATTAATCAGATTTAAAGTATTACCTCCGAAATCATTTGAACTTCTGAAATAAACGAAATTCTCATAAGTAAGAAGTTTAACCGTGTTTAATGTAAAGGTGTACAGACTACCTAAGTTGACATACTGACGGTCGTTAGTTCTAATATAAAGTTCATATCCTTCTTTTGCCCGCAAATCGCTTTTAAAAGATTCCGTTAAAACACCATTTCGGTATTCAACATTAAAAGGAGTTAAAGAATGAAGTTTGGTTCGTGTTTCAGCCCAGTCATAGGTAAGGGAATTTATGATGACCCTACTTCTAAACGCCTCCAGCTGATCGAAAATTTGCATACTGGTTGAGATGGTTGTATGCGGTATCGCTACCCGACCGAGCTTCGCGGTATTAAACGGAACTATCAATCTTGGAAAAGTAAGATTTACACCGAATTGCAAGTCTTTATTTAAAATTCTATCTGCAATGCTTCCGGTTAATGATTTATCGAATAACAAACCATATCTAACCCGAAAATCCAGCTGTTCACCTCCCCCAAATACATTCCGGTTTGTATACGTATTTCCTAAGTTAAATCCCTGCCGCCCCGAATTGAATGTAAATTCGCCTTCCACACGGTTGCTCAAGCGCTTCATGGGTACAGCCTCAATCGAAGCATCCAACTTAAGACTATCGGTAGTTTTTGAAAAATCAATTTTAACGCTTTTAAAAACGTTCAAATCAAATAAGCGGTCATATGTTAAATTCTTCTTATCAATGTCGTATAAGTCACCTTCTTTGAGGTAATTATACCTGAATATCGCTTTTGGCTTAAATCGCTTTGAGTAATCCTTAATAAAGTAATTTGTGTCTACTACTGCAGTGTCTGGTATTATATTCTCCGTTTTACCGCTGCTATTTTTTATTAAAACAGATACATCGCTTAAAGTATAAACCTGATGATTTCGTGCATCAGCTGGATTATCCAGCGACATGGTAACGTTCGCTGCACTTGCGTGAAGATTCGTATCGACTGAAAACTTTACATACTGCTCTCTGTAGTCAAAATATCCCCTACGCTGCAGCATATTAAAGATCTGTTTACTTTCATTTCTTAGGGAATCCCCGTCATATCTCGCACCTTCAGTTATTTTAGTAAATAAAGACCGATTGGCAACATATAACGCCTTAACAGATGAGTCTGGAATGTTATAAGCAAAATTTCTAATCTTGAATGACGGGCCCGGTTGTGCCTGAAAGGTGATAAATGCCTTCTTTTTCTTCACAACTATATCACTACTGACCTTCGCTCTAAAAAAGCCTTTATCAAATAAAAATTTCTCAATCTCTCTTCTCGAAACTTCCACCATCGCACTATCAAGTATGGTTGGCGCTTCGCCAATATTCTTTATTCTGTCGGTACGATATTTACCATTTTTAGTGTTAAATAAATTATACAACCATACAAAATTTATTAAGCCATTTGGGATTATGCTACGCTGAATGTATAAGTTTGCCTGACCGCTGAATTCCTTATCGACACCTTTAATGGTAACCTTTCTTACCAGTTTCTGATTTTCTGAAAGGTATCTGGTAGAGCAAGCTCCCAGAAAAAACGTGAAAAACAGTATACTTGCAATACAAAATTTACGAACAATTATATATGCTTTCAAAATCTCAAATCAGTTTTGTAAATGCATTACACCAAAAAAAACATCGAAAAGAACATGGTCTTTTCATTGCAGAAGGAGGTAAGTCGGTGGCCGAATTTACGCAATCGAATTATATTATAGATACAATTTTTTATACTCCAGAGGTCAGCTCTAAATTCATAAACGTATCTCCGAAAGTAAAATTTCAGGAAGTTACAGAAACCGAACTTAAGAAAATCAGCACGCTAACAACCCCACAAGATGCCCTGGCTATAATTCAGATACCTGAAAGAACCAATATTTCAGCTGGAAGTTTTAAAGGTAAGTTTGTACTGGTTCTTGATGGTGTTCAAGACCCGGGAAACCTCGGAACAATTATCAGAACAGCAGATTGGTTTGGTATTTCTGATCTTCTTTGTTCCACTAATACAGTGGAAGCTTACAATCCCAAAGTTGTGCAAGCCAGTATGGGTTCGCTTTCTCGGATGAATGTTTACTATGAAGATCTTACCCATTTTTTATCATCTGCGAATGCCCCTGTATATGCGGCACTTTTAAATGGAAAATCTCTCTATGAAACCAAATTCGATAACGAAGGATTTATTATTTTAGGAAATGAAGGCAATGGCATTTCTGCCGATGTAAAAAAACTAAAACATAATGCCATTACTATTCCCAGCTTCGGAAAAGCTGAATCATTAAATGTTGCCATTTCTGCGGCGATTATTTGCTCGGAGCTAAAAAGAAATAAGTAATTTATATTGGTCAACAATAATAATTTACTACTTTTGCAATCCTTAAGACAAGGTCGGATGGCCGAGTGGCTAGGCAGAGGTCTGCAAAACCTTCTACAGCGGTTCGAATCCGCTTCCGACCTCAGGGAAAAACTATTAAAAGAAAAAGACATGGCAGTTACACGTTTAAAAAGAAAAGACAGAAGAAATAAAACTGTTTCACGTTTGGAAGTTCAGTTTCTTAAACTAGGACGCAACCTGGAAACAGGTAGCCGCTCAAAGGAATCTGCAACCAGCCAGCTTGCAAAAAACAACGCAGTTTTAGCTCAGCTTACAGCACAAAAAGGATAATTTTTATCCCGGTAAAACAAGAATCCTGAACTCACATTCAGGATTTTTTTTGTTTTCAATTTTGTCGTAGTATCCCTTTATTGATTTCCTTTATCAAGCCCGGGCCCTCATAGATAAAGCCTGTATATATCTGGACTAAGGACGCGCCAGCATTTAGTTTTTCCAAAGCATCTGTTGCCGAATGTATCCCTCCTACCCCAATGATAGGAAATGCCTTACCAGACTTCTCGGATAAATAACGTATCACCTCAGTAGACCGGCTGCTTAGCGGCTTGCCACTTAATCCTCCGGATTCAGATTTAAGACTATCAGCCGAGTTTAGACCTTCCCTGCTAAGCGTGGTGTTAGTTGCAATTACACCTGCTATGCTCGTTTCTAAAACAATCTCCACAATATCACCTAATTGTGCGTTGGTTAAATCAGGAGCTATTTTTAAAAGGATTGGTTTTGATAGATCATTCTTTTTATTCCTTTGCTGAAGTGTGTTCAAAATCTTCTTAAGCGGTTCCTTCTCTTGCAGTTCTCTTAAACCCGGCGTATTGGGTGAACTAACATTCACTACAAAATAATCAACCACATCAAATAAGGCATCGAAACATTTAATGTAATCGCTTACAGCATCTTCGTTAGGTGTGAGCTTGTTTTTGCCAATGTTCCCGCCAATAATTACTTTTTTATCTTTCAACTGCTTTAATCGCAAAGCAGCAACCTCAACGCCTTCATTGTTGAAGCCCATCCGGTTTATCAAAGCAGAATCCGCCGGAAGGCGAAACATTCTTGGTTTATCATTGCCAGATTGTGGTAAGGGTGTCACCGTTCCAATCTCGATAAATCCAAAACCAAAGTTGGAGAGTTCTGAAAGTGAAGATGCATTTTTGTCGAAGCCTGCTGCAAGTCCAACCGGATTTTTAAATGTTAATCCGAATACTGTTCGCTCCAATCGCTTATCGTTAATCTCGAAGAGATTTTTGAATACTGATGAAATGCCCCAAATACCGTTTAAAGATTTTAATATACCGGTAACGAAGTAATGAATATTTTCGGGGTCGAATTTGAATAGGAACGGTTTTATTAAACGATACATAAAGCAAAAATACGTGAATTATTACGTGAAACCGATTCGGTTAGCTTTATTAGTTTAAATTGCAATCGATATTAGAAATGGAAAATCTTCATTTTGTAACGACGGCCGACGGTTCTAAAACAATCTATAATCCACAGGTAGGTGAGCACTATCATTCCAAACATGGTGCCCTTCAAGAAAGCAGGCATGTGTTTTTAAAGTCCGGGTTGGAGTTCTATTTAGATAAAAGTCCGCAAGACACAGTTTCAATTCTGGAAGTTGGCTTTGGCACAGGATTGAATTTTCTCTTAAGTGCAGATTATTGTACTAATCATCAAATCCATTTAAACTACACAGGCATTGAAGCTTTTCCGCTTCCGCATATAATGATTTCCGAAACCGGTTATCGAGATTATCTCGGATCTCCAATTTCAGAATTACTTCAGTATAAATATGAACAAGCCTTGAGAGAAGAGGTTAAACTGAATCCCTTTTGCAGGTTAGAAATCATTGAAGATAAATTGGAGAACTATAAATCACTTAAGGCATTCGATGTGTTGTATTTTGATGCTTTTGCGGCCATTCATCAACCAGAAATGTGGACTGATGAAGCTATTAGTCATTGTTGTGCGTTCTTAAAGTCGGGAGGTGTTTTTGTAACGTATGCTATTACCGGAAATCTTAAAAGAACAATGAAAAGCCTCAACTTTACAGTTGAAAAGGCTCCCGGTGCTCCCGGAAAAAGAGAAATGTTGCGGGCTATAAAAAACTAAAATTGATATTCGACTTTATCCATATTTATCAGCTATATTATGTCTAACATCCCTCCTTCCGTAGCTTCAAATCCGGCGGCGGCCTTCGAACGCCTGCTAACCATTATGGATACCTTAAGGGAACAGTGCCCTTGGGATAAAAAGCAAACGATCGAAACGCTTAGACACCTTACCATTGAAGAAACTTATGAATTGTCGGACGCGATAATAGAAGGCGACAAGCAAGAGATCAAAAAAGAGCTTGGCGACATTATGCTCCATCTGGTTTTCTACGCGCGCATTGGTTCTGAAACCGGGGACTTTAATATAATTGATGTTTTAAATAGCATCTGCGATAAACTCATTCACAGGCACCCGCACATCTATGGCGATGTAAAAGTAACTGATGAAGAGGATGTGAAACGCAATTGGGAACAACTAAAATTGAAGGAAGGTAACAAATCGGTACTTGCGGGAGTACCCGCCTCCTTACCAGCCTTAATAAAAGCATCGCGCATTCAGGAAAAGGCTCGAGGTGTGGGATTCGACTGGGAAGAGAAAGGCCAGGTTTGGGCAAAAGTTGAAGAAGAGATGAAAGAGTTCAAAGATGAGTTTAATGCTCAAGACGACACCTTGATAGACAAAGACAGAGCCGAAAACGAGTTTGGTGATTTGCTATTTTCTTTAATAAACTATGCCCGGTTCATCAATATTAATCCTGAAGATGCTTTAGAAAAAACAAATAAGAAGTTCATAAAGCGTTTTCAGTATCTTGAAAACAAAGCTGCAGGCTTAAATAAAAGTCTTAAAGATATGACTTTGGCCGAAATGGATGTGTTTTGGAACGAGGCAAAAAAACTTTAAGGTAGTGTAGCGTAATTGGGTAACTCATCGTATTGATATTAAACTATAAACGATGTTATGAAGAAATCAGTCATCTTACTTCTCTCGGTATTGATTTTCACTTCCTGCGAAAAAGAGTTGGGCGAAGAACCTAAATTGGAAGATGGCACTTATGCCGGCAAATTCATATTAAAAAATATTGATCCGGCTGCGAATACTGTAGATATTGTTGTAACTACCTCTATTACCATTAATGGCGATAACTATTCCTCAACTTCAGGTCCTAACAAAACTCCGGCAGGAGGAAGTGGGAAATTTAGCGTAAAGTATCCCATCGTCAATTTTGCTGATAAAAATGTCTGGACAGCAGATTTCGATTGGAACCTTATCCTTTCCGGCGTTTATACTTATAAAATTAGCGGAGATAGTCTATTTCTAAGTAAAAAGGCGGGTTATAATACTTATAGCTATCGTTTAGGAAGAGCAAAATAATTAATGCAAAAAGCAACGGGACTAACCGAGCTTGAGATAATACAATACTGCAAATCGGGTGTTTTAAAGTACCAGGAATTGCTTTACAAGCACTTCTATGGCTATGCCATGGGTATAGGAATGCGCTATCTTTCCAATCGGGACGACGCCATGGAAGTTGTAAACGATTCATTTATAAAAATTTTTAAAGGAATTGAGTTTTACAACGAAACTCAGCCCTTTAAAGCGTGGCTGAGGAAAATAGTCGTCAACACCTCGATTGATTGCAAGCGGAAAAACTTAAAACACTCGCAACAATCAGACCTTGATGAAGCTACATATTTAAGTAAGTCGGCCGAAGTTGTAGCGCATTTATCGGCTAAAGATATTTTAAATCTCCTAAACCACCTTCCTGAAGTACAACGAGTTGTATTCAACCTTTATGAAATAGATGGATACAACCACGATGAGATCGGAAGCATGTTAAATATCCCGGTAAGCTCTTCGAGGGTTTATCTTAGCAGGGCAAAAGAAAAGCTGAGAGCGTATTTGACCCCACAAAAAAAAACAGATTATGAGCGAAGAATTCGATAAAAAACTCATAAATAGAATTCACGAGGTCTTTGATGACTTTGAAGACGATTCGGCAAACGAAGGGTGGGCGGAACTGCGGAAAAACTTTCCTGTTAAAGAGCGTAAGCCAACAGCTTTATGGTGGTACAGTTCTGCTGCTGCTTTGCTATTAATTACTTCAGTTTGGTATTTTTCTAATAATGATATAATAAAGCAAAAACCAATTGAGACGGTTCAAAAACAGAAAGAAATTAAATCAGGGGAACCTGAAGAGTTAACTAAAAGGAGCATTGTTGATACTATCAAAAGCACCTATTCTGAAAATAAAATTGCTGTTGCAGATAGCCATGCACGATCTCAATCATATACGGGAGCTGAGAGAATAACACCTAAACAAAAACGAAAGTCTTCTCCCCACATAAGGAGCCAGGAAAATGATAAGGTTGAATCTTATTTAAATGTTGTAAAACACCAACAGGTTAAGTCAGATTCTGTTGAGGAGCGCATATCAATTCAAGCAAAACCGTCCATTTTAGGTCATCCTCAACCCTTTGCACAACACAGAGGTGAAATACAACATCAAGTTGTCACTGATAAGATTTTGTCGGATCGCACAATGGTAAAAACTGACTCCGTTAAAGCTTTTCTACCAACCAACACTAATCCCCCTACAGAGGAAATAGCTTTATCACAGAATAGCAAGAGCGAAACTCAGCCAAAGGTTGCATTTGAGAAGCAATCACCAAGAAGTGAGCATTTTAAAGCTGACTCTATCCAGTCGACTTCGACTAACGTTGATCCGTCTGCAAGTAAGCAGTCGATTGTGATGGCCCAAAAAATCAAAGATGATGTTCAGCCAAAAATCACATCTGATAAAAAAATGTCTGATCCCTCAAGCAAGGCAAAAAACAAAAAATCTAAAGCAGAAAAAAATGTCATTATTGGATTTTATGCCGGAAGCTTTGCCAATTACGCCAAAGGCAGCGAAACGAGTTTAAACACCGGGTTTGGATTTTCTTCAGACATCAGGCTTTCAAATAAAATTAAAATATCAACCGGAATTTCCTTAGCACAAAATACGTTGAGTTTTACAAAATCTTCCGTTCCCGATGAGTTGGTCACGTTTTTGGCCTTGGAGCGAAATCAACCCGGATTTTCCAACTCATTCGGATACTCCGTGGGGGCAAGCGAGCTATCAAGCATGCGTAGTTCAAATATCATTTCAAGCTACTCTATAAACACTTATGATGCAAAGCTGGTAGGTTTTGACATTCCTCTTAATATAAAGTACAATCTGGTTAACAAGAGAAATCTCATTTTTATAAGCACCGGATTCAGCTCTAATATCTATATCAATGAATCGTATAACTACAATTACGATTATAAAACCGGAGGATTTAACGCGCAAAACATCAAAAATCTGGAAAGCAAAAGCAAATCCCAAAGTTACAATATTGGGCAGGTGGTAAACCTTTCGCTGGGCTTCGAACGGCCGTTTAGCAATAACACAAGGCTCTCCTTAGAGCCATTTTTGAAATACCCGATTTCGGGACTTGGCTCGCACGATTTACGATTTGGGGCAGCTGGCGTAAATTTGAAATTGAATTTTAACCGGTCGAAATAATTTCAATCACTACTTGAAGGCTATCGCCTTAACCGGGCTTATTCTGCTCACAAGCATGGAGGGGATAATTAAAACTAATAAACAAATAACCAGCGTCCCCGCATTTAATAACAAAATATCCATCCATTCTAATTGAACCGGAACGAAAGACATGTAATACGCCGCTTGCTCAAGTTCGAAGAAGTGCGTGTAGTTTTGCAGCAAGGCTAAGCCTATTCCTAAGGCATTCCCGAGAAGTAATCCCAAGCCAATTAAATACGCCGCATTACTTAAAAAGATCTTTTGAATATCCCAATTAGAACTTCCAAGGGCCTTTAATATGCCGATCATGTTTGTACGTTCCAAAATGATGATCAACAGGGCGGAAATCATGTTTATAACACCCACTGCAAGCATCAAGGTGAGAATTACCTGTGTATTAACATCCAAAAGTGAAAGCCAGTCGAAAATTGTTTGATACCAGTCGACGATAGAGAAAGCCCGAAGCTTGTAACTTATTGCGTCGGATACCAGCTGGGTAGTATTTTCAAGTT
Organism: Pedobacter sp.; assembly: GCA_036399495.1. Taxonomy (GTDB): domain Bacteria; phylum Bacteroidota; class Bacteroidia; order Sphingobacteriales; family Sphingobacteriaceae; genus Paradesertivirga. The sequence continues at coordinate 20,428 of DASWMZ010000028.1, read as the reverse complement.
TATCAAAGTCCCTCACCCGAATCTCGTACCCTCCAACCTCATTATCGTTCCAATTATTGAGTCGTTTAATGATCGACAGATCACCAATTACATAAGCTTTGTCTACCTCTTCAACCCCGAGATCGTAAATGCCCACAATATTAAATTTGCGCCGTCGTGGACTCTCCTGAACAAAATACATAATGAAGTCATCGCCAACATCAAGCCTTAAACGATTAGCAATGTATCTGGAAATAAGAATCTGTTTACTGGACTGCAAACTATCTTTGAAATTGATAATGCTGCCTTTTACCAAGATGCGTTTAAAAAAATCCCATTGAAAAGATCCATCAATGCCCTTGAAAAACACCCCTTCGACCTCATTTTCTGTGTTGATAATCCCGGGTTTAACCGCATAAGGTTGCAGGTATTCAATTTGAGATAGTTTCCTGAGATTTCTTAACGTGTCAGCATGAAGAATATATGGCGAGTTCTCAACAGAGGAATTAAGATCCTGCTTAACTACAATAATATCGCCCGAAAAGCCACGTATTTTTTCCCTGATTTCCGTCTTAAAGCCTTTCACAACGGCAACGGCAAGAATCATTACGCTCAAACTAAGCATGATACCCAGAATTGCTATCCGTACACTCAACCTGGAGAAAGTTCGTTTAGATTTAAAGGTGATTCGTTGAGCTATAAAGGCCGTTAAATTCAAGCTATAACCGATTTTTTTATACTTTAGCAAAGATGCGAAAATTTCTATCTGTTGCCGGTTGAACTAAATAAATACCCATGAAAACGTACATGTCTATCATTATCGTAGCAATATTATTTGTGCTCTCGTGCAGTTCCGGTTATCGCATTCCCCCGCCGCCCTTTAAAACGGATGCGCCAAGTCCGTATGCCGTGGATGTAGATGCTATTAATAGGACACAAGGCAAACTTCTTACAGGTGCAGAGCAAACAGCAATCTATTTACCTATGCTTAAGGGGAAGAAGATTGGGATGGTTCTAAATCCAACTTCGGTAATAGGAAAAAAATCTATTGCCGACAGTTTGAAAAGTCTTGGCGTTACCATAGTGAAAATATTTGGGCCGGAGCATGGCTTTCGCGGAAACGCAAGCGATGGTGTAAAAATCGAAAATAACGTAGATGCCAAAACTGGCATACCGGTTATTTCCCTTTATGGAAAACATTATAAGCCTACACCTGAAGATTTGAAAGGCATTGACCTGATTATCTTTGATATCCAGGACGTTGGAGCCAGGTTTTACACATACATTTCTACGCTGCATTATTTAATGGAGGCTTGCGCCGAAAACAATCTGGAATTGATAATACTGGATCGGCCGAATCCAAATGGTTTTTATGTAGACGGACCCATTCTGGAAGAGAAATATAAATCTTTTATCGGAATGCACCCGATACCAATCACACACGGCATGACGATTGGAGAATACGCTAAAATGATTAATGGTGAGGGCTGGCTTAAAGGTAGAATCCAGTGTAAGCTTAATATTATCAAGCTTAAAAATTATACACATTCAACGCCTTACACCCTTCCTGTAAAGCCATCGCCCAATTTAAATACTCAACAATCTATTCTTCTTTATCCTTCATTATGCCTTTTTGAAGGGACGGTGATTAGCCAGGGTCGCGGGACATTTTTCCCGTTCCAAGTGTTGGGAAACCCAAGATTAGGAGACAAATACAAATTTACTTTTACGCCTGTAAGCATTCGCGGAATGAGTGAAACGCCCCTGCATCAGGACCAGAAATGTTATGGGCTGGATTTGAGGAAATACAATACCAACAACTTCTCAAAAACCAAAAACTTAAATCTTCAATGGCTTATTGAAATGTATAAAGCCTATCCCGAAAAGGAAAAGTTTTTTGACCATAAGCAGAATAAATTGATGAATAATTTTGACCGACTGGCAGGAACAGATAATCTGAAAGCCCAGATTATTGCAGGTAGAACTGAAGAAGAGATCAGAAGATCATGGGAGCCTGGTTTATCGCAGTACAAACTAATGCGAAAAAAATATTTACTCTACCCTTAAACTGTTTATATGCGTATTATTTTTATGGGAACCCCCGATTTTGCAGTAGCATCTTTAGATGCACTTATCAATGCGGGTTGCAATATTGTTGCTGTAGTAACGGCTCCCGACAAACCTGCGGGGAGAGGCCAAAAAATACATGAGTCTGCTGTAAAACAGTATGCTGTTGTGAAAGGGCTAGAGGTTTTGCAACCGATGAAATTGAAAGATCCCGAATTTCACCAGAAACTTAAATCATTAAAAGCTGATTTGCAAGTAGTTGTTGCTTTCCGAATGCTACCTGAAGTGGTTTGGGATATGCCGCCAAAAGGCACCATTAATCTACACGCCTCGCTCCTGCCCTATTATCGCGGCGCCGCTCCCATTAACTGGGCTGTTATAAATGGCGAAAAGGAAACTGGCGTTACCACCTTTTTACTTCAGCACGAAATTGATAAAGGGAATATTTTATTTTCGGAAACCGTGCCTATTGGCGACCAAGAAACTGCCGGAGAGGTTCACGATAAATTGATGAATACGGGAGCTGCATTGCTCGTAAAAACGGTGAAAGCTATTGAAGAAGGCAATTATTCAGCTGTTCCTCAAGATGAGTTAGCATTAAAAAGCGAATTGCCTCACGCACCGAAAATCTTTAAGGACGATTGCCTGATTTCATGGAATCAACCGGTACAAAAGGTTTTTAATCATATCCGCGGACTTAGTCCCTACCCTGCTGCCTTTACGACTTTTAAAGATAAAACCTTAAAAATTTATTCGGCTGAGCTGCTGGACAAGGAACCCGGCATTCAACCTGGCGGCTTTTTAACAGATGATAAGACATATCTTAGATTCGCTTGTGCGGATGGCTTCATATGTGTAAAAGATCTCCAGCTGGAAGGGAAAAAGAGGATGAATGTTGAAGACTTTTTGAGGGGTTTCAGATCTTAATCAACCCGGCGATTGGTTCAATTTATTTAACAGCAACTTCGATATTTCTTTAAAATAACGTTTGCTGTTAAAACCCATCACCCACTGAATTCCCCTTGAAGCATTGGTAAGAAAGACTTCCTCAGCTTCATTTAATATGTCGGGATTTATCTGCGCTTCGATCACCTCTATTTTATTCTCTTTAGCGAGCTTCATTACAACACTCCTCATCACTCCAGCAATACAACCTTCGCTTAAGGCCGGCGTGTAAACCTTCTTTTTATAAACTATAAACACATTGGCACTCATGGCTTCACATAAAAAACCATTATTGTTAAGCACGAATACCTCGTCCAACGAGTTTTCTTTTCGATAAATTCCAGCCATAACATATACCAGCGAATTGCAAGTTTTATGGTTAGCCAGCGAATTTACCGGCTTAGTCACTTCATCAAACACATCTGCAATTAATCCTTTAGCCTGGCTGATATAGGAACTTTCATCAGACTTTGTCATCTCAATTGTATATCCAAACTGATTTCCTGCCGGGCTATACAGACCTTCCGAATCCCGGAAAACGGTTAGCCGTACTCTGGCATTTTGGCCATAACTATTTCTTTTAACTAGTTCTTCCACTTTATTAATCAAAAAAGCGGCATCAAGCTTTTTGTGACCATCCAGTTTCAGAGCCTTCATACCCAGTTGCAACCGTTGTGCATGTAGTTCAGCATACTTCAACTTTCCTTTCATATATCGCATAGACTCAAAGAGCCCATCGCCATACCTAAAGGCACGGTTGGCTATGGTCAACACCGGTTGAACTGCAGGAATTATTTCACCATTATAATTAATGAAATTCATAGATCTTATCAGGTATTCACTACAACCCCGAAATGGTTAATCTGCTTTAACATTAGCCACATAATTTCTCCACTTTTCAAGTACCGCCTGAAAATCAGCAGGTAATTCAGATTCAAAATGTATTCTTTCCCGCGTAACCGGATGTTCGAAGCCTAAAGACAAAGCGTGTAAAGCTTGTCGCGGCATAATTTCAAAGCAGTTTTCTACGAACTGCTTGTACTTACTAAAAACGGTTCCTTTTAGAATTTTATCGCCACCGTATGAGGCGTCACTAAACAATGGATGACCAATATGCTGCATGTGGGCACGTATTTGATGTGTACGTCCGGTTTCAAGTTCACATTCAATTAAGGTTACATAATTAAATCGCTCTAAAACCCGGTAGTGCGTAACAGACCACTTTCCTTTGGATTCTTCATCGTAAATATCCATTACCTTTCGATCACGAATACTTCTCCCGATGAAGCCTGTAACGGTTCCATCTTCAACCAAATCACCCCAAACTAAAGCAATATATTTCCGGGTGATAGTATGGTCGAAGAACTGTTTCGCTAAAAAAGTCATTGCAAATTCGTTCTTGCTGATAAGCAATAAACCGGAAGTGTCTTTATCGATGCGGTGCACCAGGCCCGGCCTGCCGTCATTTCCCGGCAATTGGGGTAATTGCTGAAAATGAAAAACAAGCGCATTAACCAACGTTCCGTTATAATTGTTATAGCCGGGGTGAACAACCATCCCGGCAGGTTTATTTACTATTAATACATCATTGTCCTCGTATAAAACATTAATGGGAATATCTTCCGGGTAAACTTCTGTATCTCGTGGTGGATGCGGCAATACAATAGAAATACTATCGCCAGGCTTTACCTTATAGCTTGCCTTAACTTGTTTTTCATTAACCAAAACATTCCCTGCTTCGATAGCATTTTGCACCCGGTTTCTGGAAGCATTTTCAAGACGAAGCATCAAAAACTTATCGATACGAAGCAAGGATTGGCCCTTATCTACGTTAATTCGCAGGTGTTCAAACAAATCTTGCTCTTCCTGTTCGGGCAAATCAAGTTCTTCAGACATGGCTGCAAAATTAAACTTTGAAAACCAATATGTACCAAGAAACAAATTCTCTTTTTGATTGTAGCAATATTACATTCTGTTAGCATGAAGAAGTTTGTGAAGAACATGAAAGTGTTATTAAATTTTTTCCCATTTTTGATAAGGGAAATATATTTCAAACACTAATCATATCACATTGAAAAGAATCAGACTTATTAACATTACATTACTTTTTAGTTCTGTGATTTTCTCTAATGCTATTTATGCTCAAGACGGTGTTGCCGAACTTGCACAAGTTGGCCCCGACGCATCTAAACTTGCGAACGCTTATTTATCTCCACTATTTAAAGGTTTAGGGATTGGACTAAACTCTGGCTGGGCGAATACCGCACACTCGAAGAACTTAGGACGGTTCGACATCCGATTCGGTGTAACCGGAGCAATGGTTCCAAAAAAAGATGAAACATTTGATTTTAACAGTCTAGGATTATCAAGTGCCGTAAGATTAAAGTCGGGACAGAGCGCGATGTCGCCTACGATTTCCGGTGATAAGGTTAACGGTTCAATTGTTGAGATTTATAATGGCAACAATAAAGTTCGGGAAATAACCCTCCCTGAAGGCACTAATCTTCCTTTAGTGCCAGCACCACAACTTCAGGCAACAGTTGGTTTAATCAAAGGAATTGATGTTACTTTAAGAGCTATTCCTACCATTAAAATGGGCGATGTTGGTTCGCTTAATATGATTGGTGGTGGAGTTAAAGTTGAGTTACTTCCATTAATAGCTGGAAAAACGGCCGGAAAATTATTGCCTTTTGATTTGGCTGTTGCGCTGGGTTATACTGAATTCTCTTACAAAAGAGATTTAGACTATACGGCGCCTTCTGGCAGTCCGGCTGTTAAAGACAATCAACAGATTGAAGCTAAGATCTCCGGCATCAACACTCAACTTATTTTATCCAAGAAGTTGTTGGTTTTTACACCCTTTGTGGCTATTGGGCTTAATTCTTCAAAAACATCTGGAGGCTTAAAAGGCGATTATAACGTAATAACTGGTTCTAATTCTGTAGTGGGTCTACCAGGAACCTTCACTCCAAAGTACGAGACTAAAACTGATCCTGTAACACTTGACAAGAAAAACTTTAGTGCTTTTAGAAGTGATATTGGTTTCCAATTAAACCTAGCATTTCTTAGACTTTATGCATCATACTCTGCATCTGAATACAATTCGTTCAACGCAGGTTTGGGATTTGGCATAGGTAAATAAGTTCCCTAGTCATCGGATGAATCAAGCAGATTGCATAGAATCATCCGATGACTCACTCAAGCATGATACACCTCGGTTTCAACAGTCCCGAAGAGGAAGTCCATCATCCGCTTTTCCTTGAAAAAAATATCCAGGTTTACCTGAAAAGAGATGATCTTATTCATCCATTCATTTCAGGAAACAAATGGCGAAAACTCAAATACCTGCTACTTAAAGCTCAAGCTGAACAAAAAAACCATCTGGTAACATTTGGGGGAGTTTGGTCGAACCATTTATTAGCCACGGCTTGTGCGACAGCCAGGTTTGGATTAAAAAGTACCGGCTTTGTTCGTGGCGAGGATATTAATACAGAAGTAGTCGCCTTATGCAGGTTATGGGGAATGGAGCTTCGCTTTGTCGACAGAGAAAGCTATCGGGATAAGCAACAGCTGTTTAATGATCATTTCATAAGCAACAAAAATGCTTTTTTTATTGATGAAGGAGGTGCAAGTCCGGAAGCGGCAAAAGGTTGTTCTGAAATAATTGAAGAACTTCAAGGAGAATACCAGCATATCTTTTGTGCGGCAGGGACAGGTACTACAGCAGCAGGGATAATAAATGGGTTACATCAGGCAAAATCCTCAAGTTATTTTCATGCTGTATCTGCCTTAAAAGGCGATTTTTTAAAAACCGATATCACTAATTTACTTATAGAACCCATAGCTTATGAGTTTCATTCTGAGTATCACTTTGGCGGATACGCCAAAACTCAGCCTGAGCTTATCCAGTTTATCAGCGAATTCGCTTCCAACACAGGCATACTACTTGATCCGGTTTACACCGGAAAAATGATGTTTGCCATTTTTGATCTGGCTGAAAAAAACTATTTCGAACCCAGAAGTCGAATCCTTGCTATCCATACCGGCGGCCTCTTCGGACTGCTCGGAATGCTTAGAAAATAAATCGGATTAAAGGAACTTCTCACCTAAATTTCCCGTTTAAACTAATAGTATATTTGAGTAAAGCACCAGGTATGTATAAACTTTCAGTTTCACCTCAAAACGTGCATAACACATTAAGCAAGCATATACTTGCTGATGGCTACGACTTAACTTTCGATATGGAAAAAAGTTCTGGCGTTTACATGTACGACTCCAAATACAACCGCAACCTGCTCGATTTCTTCACCTGTTTTGCTTCTGTTCCATTAGGTTATAATCACCCAAAAATGCTGAATGACGAGGAGTTTAAAAAGAACTTACTTATCGCGGCAATTAGTAATCCTTCCAATTCCGACATATATACACAACAGTACGCCGAGTTTGTAGATACATTCTCCAAAACCGCCATACCAGATTATCTTCCTCATGCCTTTTTCATTTCAGGCGGAGGACTTGCTATTGAAAACGCTTTGAAAGTTGCTATGGATTGGAAGGTGCAAAAGAACTTCCAAAAAGGTTATCAGGAAGAACGTGGCTTAAAAGTAATTCACTTTGAGCATGCCTTTCATGGGCGCACCGGATATACCATGAGCCTCACGAATACCAATCCTGATAAAACCAAGTGGTATGCGAAATTCGACTGGCCACGTATTTCTTCACCGGCTGTTCATTTCCCCTTAACGGCCGAAAAACTTGATGATTTACTAAAGCGAGAGGCCGTATCTATTCAACAAATTAAACAAGCTTTTGCTGACAATACTGATGACGTTTGCGCTATCATTATAGAACCGGTTCAGGCAGAAGGTGGCGATAATCATATCAGGAAGGAGTTTATGGCACAGCTTCGGGTTTTGGCAGATGAAAATGAATGTCTTCTGATTTATGATGAAGTGCAGACGGGTGTTGGATTGTCAGGCAAGTTCTGGTGTCACGAGCATTTTGGCGATAAAGCTCGTCCGGATATAATTGCCTTCGGTAAAAAGATGCAGATTTGCGGCATTCTGGCCGGGAAAAAGGTTGATGAAATTGAGACGAACGTTTTTAAAGTTCCGTCAAGATTGAACTCAACATGGGGAGGAAACCTTACGGATATGGTGAGGTCATCAAAAATCTTACAGGTAATAACCGAGGATAATTTGGTTGATAATGCTGCACAAACTGGAACCTACCTTCAAAAGCGTTTATTGATACTTTCGGAAAAGTACCCGATGATTTCCAACGTTCGCGGATTTGGCATGTTAGCAGCCTTTGATTTCCCTGATAAGGAAACACGGGACAACTTTGTGGCCAAAGGCTTGAAAAATAATGTACTTTTTATTGGCTGCGGCACAGCTTCAATTCGTTTCCGACCGGCTTTGATTATGCAACCCGAGGATGTTGATGCGGGAATTGAAGTCATGGAACATATTTTATCTTCCTTATGATTACCTCAGCGTAAATAAATCATCCACTCCTAAAAGTTTTTTGCTGGTATAACCCTCGGCGAATGTAGCTCCGACATATTTACCAAACTCCCTTGCTCTGGCTTCAATCACGTTTACAAACTCAGGCGTAGAAATATAAGTCTGCTGCTCTTCCTTAAGGTCGGGATTATAAAACTGGGTTTTAAATGCTCTAATCGAAGCCATTTTTTTATCCCAAAACGGGGTGATATCAACAAGAATATCGGGCTTTATGTAAGCATCCTGAATGTACTGCAAAACCAATTTAGGTCGCCAGGCAGTTTGAGGCTGCCCATTAAATTTAGTAACTATTTTAGTTAATCCCGAAAGGAAAGCAGCGTCGGTTAATAGTGATCCACCCTTTACGTGGTCTGGGTGCCTATCGTACGTTGCATTAATTAGAATTACTTCGGGCTGGTATTGCCTTATTTTCTGGATGATTTGTAACTGATGTGCTTCATCGTTTTGGAAAAAACCATCTCGCATACCCAAATTTTCACGCACATCTAAACCTAAAATAGACGAGGAATCTTTGGCTTCAAGATCGCGGGTTTCCGCAGTGCCACGAGTTCCTAGTTCGCCTCGTGTTAAATCGATAATACCAACTTTCTTCCCTAAGCTTTTATGTTTTAATAAGGTGCCCGAACAACTTAGTTCGGCATCGTCCGGATGGGCCGCAAAAGCCAGTAGATCTATCTTCATTAAGTATTACTGTGGTATTAATTAATTCGATAAGGATTGTTATTATAACCCGAAGATTCAATTATTGCTTCGATATCGCGGGCCTCTTGTGGATCGTACTGCTGTTTCAAGTTATGCCCCGCTATGCGTGCAATAGATTGATAACCAAATGCAACAAGGCCGCCTTTTAACTCCCTCACCAGATCATAAGTACTTTTTCCGGTTTCCCGATCTATTAATTTGATCAGGATTTCTCCCTGCGAGATGGTCATGTCTTTTATCTCTTTATTAAACATGTCCTTAATTTCCTTATCGCAGGCTTTTACTAGTTTGCGCTGCTCACGTTTATTTGTGGTTAATGCAAGGTCTTGGTTAAGCTTTGCATATCGGTTTCGGGCAAATGTAGCATACGGAAGTACTTTTAGCACATTGTATCGTAATCGGTTGTATTGAAACCTTGCCTCAGGACTACGGAATATGCGTTTTCCGTTTATTATTACATCATGTAAAGGAATCCAGGGAATCATGGTTCCATCAATATCTCTGGTAGCATAAACTTTAATAGTATCGTTCTTTCCTTTAGGCGAGATTATATTATTCTCCTGGGCAAGAGAAATATTGAATATTAAACATAATAAAAAGCCGATACTAAAAATTTTCATACATTAGGATTGCACAAAACAATACTTTATTTCGTTTAATATTAATATTCAATATACGAAATTGTAACCCATTAAGTATAAAGTATACAAAGTTTTGACAATGTTTCAGATTGAAATATGAATGAGTTAGTTATAGATCTGGAAGCGGAAAAAGCTGAAATACTTAAACGATATCGGGCCTTGCTTAAAGCGTGTAAGTCAACCCTTCAAAGAGGAGACAAACGTTTAATCAGGCAGGCCTTTGATATGGCATTGGATAGCCATAAAGATATGCGCCGCAAATCCGGCGAACCATATATCTACCACCCCATCGCGGTAGCGCAAATTGCTGCTGAAGAAATTGGTTTAGGAACTACTTCGATTGTTTGTGCTCTGCTACACGATGTTGTTGAAGATACAGCAATTACACTCGATGATATTGAAAGGGAATTTGGAAAAAAGGTAGCTAAGATCATTGATGGCTTAACTAAAATATCAGGAGTATTCGACACTAACAGTTCTTTACAGGCAGAAAATTTTAGAAAAATGCTGCTTACCCTTGCGGATGATGTGAGGGTGATTTTGATCAAGTTAGCTGATCGATTACACAACATGCGGACCATGGATTTTATGCCAAGGGATAAGCAATTGAAAATCTCGTCTGAAACGATTTATTTATATGCACCATTGGCGCACAGGCTCGGGCTTTATGCAATGAAATCAGAGTTGGAAGATCTAGCCATGAAATACATGGAGTCTGAAACCTATAAATTCATTGCAAAAAAATTAAATGAAAAAAAGGCTGAACGTGAGCATTATGTGAAAGCGTTTGTTGAGCCTATAAAAGAGATTCTTGATGAACAAGGTCTCATTTCTGAGGTTTACGGACGACCAAAATCAATTCATTCGATATGGAACAAGATGCGTACAAAAGGCATCCCATTCGAAGAAGTGTATGACCTTTTTGCCATCAGAATAATTTTAGATAGTAAACCGGAAACGGAAAAAGCAGATTGCTGGAAAGCTTATTCTATCGTAACTGACTTATACCGCCCGAATCCCGACAGGCTTAGAGACTGGATTTCTTCGCCAAGAGCAAACGGCTATGAATCTTTACACACTACCGTGATGGGTCCAAAAGGCCAATGGGTTGAAGTTCAGATCAGAACGTTACGTATGAACGAAATTGCTGAAAAAGGTTTCGCTGCGCACTGGAAATATAAGGAATCATCTTCAGACAGTGGCCTTGATCAATGGATACAGAAAGTTCGCGAGTTGTTGAGTAATCCCGAATCAAATGCGCTCGACTTTCTGGATGATTTTAAAATGAATCTTTTCTCTGACGAGATATTTATTTTCACTCCAAAAGGCGCTCTAAAACAATTGCCAACTGAAGCGACTGCATTAGATTTTGCATTTGAAATCCACACTGATATTGGCGCAAAATGTATCGGCGCAAAAGTAAACCATAAACTGGTACCGCTTTCGCATAAGCTGCAAAATGGCGATCAGGTTGAAATTATAACCAGCAGCAAACAGGCTCCGAAAGAAGACTGGTTAAATTTTGTGGTAACCGCAAAAGCCAAATCCAAAATAAAATCTTGTCTTAAAGAAGAGAAACGCAGAATTGCCGAAGAGGGAAAAGAGATCCTTGAAAGAAAGCTCAAATCTTTAAAAATCACTTACAACACCGATAACATTCACAAAATAACCTACTATTTTAAGTTTGCTTCTCCACTTGATCTGTTCTTTAATGTGGCTACAGGTGTGATTGATTTAAAAGATTTAAAGCAATTTCAGTCGTCTGAGAAAGTCATTGAGCAGCGTTCACCCGAAAAAATTGAAGCGCATCAAATAGAAGGAATTATTAATAAGGTAAAATCCAAAGACAGCAATACTTTATTAATTGGCGAAGATCTGCAAAAAATAGATTACAAATTATCAACATGCTGTAATCCCATACCAGGCGATGATGTTTTCGGCTTCATTACAATAAACGACGGGATAAAAATCCATCGTACAACTTGCCCGAATGCTACAAAGCTTATGGCCAATTATAGCTATCGGATTGTTAAAGCCAAATGGACATCCCAAAAAGAACTGGCTTTTTTAACAGGATTACGGATTACTGGTATAGATGATGTTGGATTAATAAACAAACTGACCACCGTTATCTCCAATGATTTTAAAGTAAACATGCGTTCCATCACCGTTGATAGCAATGAAGGGATTTTTGAAGGTTCGATAATGGTTTATGTAAATGATACGCAGCATCTTGACAATCTGATCAAAAAATTGCGACAGGTGAAAGGAGTTACCGCTGTAACCCGTTTCGATTCTGAGCAACAAAATATCGACATGGCCTCATAAACTTTTACATATTCTTATTTTTTTGGATAAATTTGAGCGCTATTAAGCAATTATGCCCGTTGAAGAAACCATAGCATTAGTTAAAAAGATTTTTGAGGCATATCTCGAAAATAAAAGTTTGAGAAAAACGCCCGAACGTTTTGCTATACTGGAAGAAATATATTCCCGTACAGATCATTTTGATGTAGAATCGCTCTATATCCATATGAAAAATAAAAAATACCGGGTAAGCCGCGCTACGGTTTATAATACACTTGAATTATTGGTTTCATGTGATTTAGTTACCAAACACCAGTTTGGTAAAAACATGGCTCAATTTGAAAAATCATACGGCTACAAACAACACGATCATATTATCTGCATTGATTGCGGGAAGGTGGTTGAGTTTTGCGATCCGCGGGTAGGTCAAATCCAATCGATGATGGGCGATTTATTAAAGTTCGAAATTAAACACCATTCATTAAATCTCTACGGCAACTGTACAAAATTGCGCGAAGGCTTTTGTGCATCTTATTCAAAAAATTGACAAACCTAAAAAGCAATTTCATCAACGAACGCGATGAAAGCCCGGTTAGTAAGAACACGACCTTGGCGGTTTAAACAAAAATATTAAGCGTTTTAAAAAGTATAAAGAACTATAATGACTGTTGATGTACTCTTGGGGCTCCAGTGGGGCGATGAAGGAAAAGGAAAAATTGTTGATGTTTTAAGTCCGAAATACGATTTAATAGCTCGTTTTCAAGGCGGGCCGAACGCTGGCCATACATTGGAATTTGATAACCAGAAATATGTATTGAATACAATCCCTTCGGGTATTTTCAATGAAAAAACCATGAACCTGATCGGTAATGGTGTGGTAATCGATCCTATCATTTTGAAGCGCGAGCTTGAAAATCTTAAGAAGAGTGGTTTTGATCCGGTAGCTTCAAAGAAACTGGTTATAGCCAGAAAAGCGCATCTGATACTTCCGACACATCAGTTGCTCGATGCAGCCTCAGAAAGCAAAATGGGTGAAGGTAAAATCGGATCAACACTTAAAGGTATCGGTCCAACTTACATGGACAAAACTGGCCGCAATGGCTTAAGGGTTGGAGATACAAGCCTTCCTGACTTTAAAGAGAAATATGACAAGCTTGTAAATAAGCATAAATCAATCTTATCCCATTATGGTGAAATCCCTGATTTCTCTGAGAAAGAAACTGCGTTCTTTGAAGCGATTGAATATCTTAAAGCCATACCACAGGTAGATAGCGAACACTTCGTAAATCAGTACTTGCGTGATGGCAAAACGGTATTAGCAGAAGGTGCTCAGGGTGCTATGCTTGATGTTGATTTTGGTTCTTATCCATTTGTAACTTCATCAAATACTACAGCGGCAGGTGCTTGTACAGGTTTGGGGATTGCACCGTCTAAAATCGGTTCGGTTGTAGGGATATTTAAAGCTTATTGCACAAGAGTTGGTGGTGGCCCCTTCCCTACCGAATTGCATGATAATGTTGGCGAAGAACTACGCAGAATTGGCCATGAATTTGGTGCTACAACCGGCCGGCCTCGTCGTTGCGGTTGGATTGACCTACCGGCTTTAAAATATGCGGTTATGCTAAATGGTGTTACCGAATTGGTGATGACTAAGGCCGATGTTTTGAGCGGTTTCGAGAAAATCTACGTTTGTACCCACTACGAATATAACGGCGAAACGATTGATTATATGCCTTACGATATTTGCTCTATTGAGCCGAAGCCTGTTTTGAAAGAAATTGATGGTTGGAAAGAAGACCTGACAGGTATAAAAACCATTTCTGAGATTCCGGAGAAGTTAATGGCATACGTTAAATACCTTGAAAGTGAAGTAGGTGTGCCTGTGAGATATCTTTCAGTTGGACCAGACCGCGTTCAGACTTTAATTCTGAACTAAAACTATTTCGGGCATGAACGGGTATGTGCCGGGAGATATAAAACTTTTTAAACGAAAAGCATTACAATGGGCCATCTCGTTTGAGACAGCCTGTTATTTTGATTCTAATGGGTTTACAGATCCATATTCGGCTTTTGATGTATTAATTGCTGCCGGAGTAGCCTCTGATCTTAAAGTGAATTGTGGTTCTGCATTTGAAGACCTCGACAGGTTTATACAACAGAACAAGGATTGGATTTTGGGCTTTTTAAGTTACGATCTTAAAAATGAGATCGAAAACTTAAGCTCTTCAAATCCTGACAATCTAGGCTTTCCTGATCTCTATTTTTTTAAACCTTTGCATCTCATTCAAGTTAAGGATGATAAGGTAAGCATCATCTCGCACAATGGGGATGAACTTCTCAAAGAAATTGAAGCGACAGTATTAACTAAAGGACCAATCCCTTTTTCAGGGACAATAAAAAGCCGCTTTACTCCCCAACACTATAAAGAAACAGTTTGTGTAGTTAAGAAACATATACAACGCGGAGATATTTACGAGGCTACGCTGTGCCAGGAGTTTTATTCCGAGCAATGCGAGTTCGAACCTTTAACAGCATTTGAAATGTTAAGCAGGATCTCGCCAACCCCTTTTGCAACATTTTTCAAGCTTAAAGATCGATATATCATTTCGGCCACCCCCGAACGTTTTTTAAGTAAACGTCAAAATAAGCTTATATCCCAGCCCATAAAAGGCACAATAAAGCGAAGCCGAAATCTACAGGAAGACCAAATTCTTAAGACCACTTTAAAGGAAAACGTTAAAGAACAATCGGAAAATGTAATGATTGTTGACTTAGTTCGTAATGACTTAACCAAATGTGCCGTTCCTGGCACGGTAAAAGTTGAAGAACTTTTTGGTATTTACTCTTTCGAGCAAGTCCATCAAATGATCTCGACAGTTGTCTCTGAAGTTGGTCCGGATTGTTCTAACGCAGAGATTCTCAAGTCGGCGTTTCCAATGGGTTCAATGACCGGAGCTCCTAAAATTTCGGCAATGAAGTTGATTGAAAAACATGAAAAAAGTAAAAGAGGAATATTCTCTGGTGCTGTCGGCTACTTTGCGCCTAACGGTAATTTTGATTTCAATGTGATCATCAGAACACTTTTATACAACGCTGAAAATAAATACCTTTCTTTTCAAGTTGGTGGCGCCATAACAATTGATTCTGATCCCCATAAAGAGTATGAGGAATGTTTATTGAAAGCGGAAGCAATTAGGAAGACGCTATCATAAACACAAAAGCCGAATCTTACATCCGGCTTTTGTGTTTTATCTTTCCAGCTACGGTTTATAGTATTTTCTAGCTTCCGGAAGATTCCTCTGTATCTGAGCTATCCGAGTTTGATCACTTGGGTGGGTACTTAAAAATTCCGGTGGAGTGCCATTACCTTCTTTTGAAGCAGCCATCCTTTTCCAGAAAGTTAATGCCTGGTCGGGACTATAACCAGCCATAGCCATAAATACTAAACCAAGTCTGTCGGCCTCAGACTCTTGAGACCTGCCATACTTCAACAAGGCCAATTGCCCGCCTACACCATACAATTGCCCAATTGCCTGGGAGCCACCACTTGCTGCACCTACAATCCCCCCAAGTGCTTGAGCGCCCATCATTTGAGAATAACGCTCCTCAGCATGTCTCGCTATGGCATGTGCAATTTCATGTCCCATAACGGTTGCTAAACCCGCATCAGTTTGAGCAACAGGAATCAATCCCGTGTAAACCGCCACCTTACCACCTGGCATACACCAGGCGTTGATGTCTTTACTCTGAATTACATTGAATTCCCATTGCATGTTGTACTTGCCGGAAAAACCGTTCTGACTTAAGTAAGTATCTACGGCTCTGGCAATTTTTGCACCCACATTTTTTACTCGGGTAACATCAGAACCACTTCTAACCACGGTTACCCTTGAGTCGCTAAGAAATTGTCTGTAGGCTTGCGATGCTTCCTGCTGAATTGCTTCTGAGTTAGCTAAACTTAATTGTCGCCTGCCGGTTAGTGGAACCGTAGCACAGGAAGCTATTATTGTTACTACAACAATAAAGCTGATTATTGTTAATCCTTTCATAATATTATCGGTGTTTAATATTAAACGTAATATTAGTCAACGTGTTTTTTTCCGAAGAGATTTACTTTGGCTTCTTTACCTTTTAACAGGCGTTCGATGTTTTTTTGGTGGGTTACAAGGATCAAAATGCAGATACACATTCCGTATACTAAAATTGATCTTAATGGAGAATGGAATAGAAATATGATACTTAAAGGGAAGGAAAAGCCTGCTGAAATCGAGCTCAATGAAACGTATTTGGACATTAATAATACCGCTACAAACACAAGGACACATATTAGGGCCGCCCAAGCATGTACGGCCAAAATCATCCCGAATAAGGTTGCAATCCCTTTGCCGCCTCTAAATCCGGCAAAGACCGGGAACAGATGCCCCATAACCGCGATTATTCCTAAGGCTAACTGATAGTTTACGAATTGAACAGAGTGCTGAGGACCCGTTACCGACATTCCGATAAGGTAAGCGAGGTTTGTGGCCGTCCAGCCTTTAAAAATATCAAGTAGCATTACTGCAATACCAGCTTTCTTACCTAAAACCCTGAAAGTATTAGTGGCCCCTGCGTTCCCGCTGCCATACTCACGTACATCAATACCATAAAATGCTTGTCCTATCCAGACAGCTGTTGGTATCGATCCAAATAAATATGCTGCAACCAATGCAGATAGAGAATAGATTGAAATCATTCAGATTGCAATATTAAAAAAAAGCACGGCCAATTCACCTATATCCTTAATTAAGATTGTTTATAGCCTTCAGGCTCATGTCCAGGCTTTTTACTGAATGCGTTAAAGCGCCCATTGAAACATAATCTACGCCGCAATGTGCATAATTAATAACGTTGTCTTCGGTTATACCACCGGATGCTTCAGTAATGAATCTACCGTTAATTAACTTAGCTGCCTCTGTTAAAGTTTTAAAATTGAAATTATCTAACAGGATTCTGTCTACTCCGCCATGCTCTATTACTTGTTCAAGCTCTGCAATATTGCGGACTTCTATTTCAATCGGGATGTGCTTGTTTTTTTCTATACGATATTTTGTTGCAGCACTAAGAGCTTGCTTAATTCCCCCAGAATAATCAACATGATTATCCTTAATCAAAATCATATCGTACAACCCGAACCGATGATTTACGCCTCCGCCGATTTTTACTGCCAGCTTTTCGAGGAAACGCATATTGGGTGTAGTTTTCCGGGTGTCGAGTACTTTGGTTTGAGTGCCTTTTAACAACTCGACAATTCGTCTGGTTGTAGTAGCAATACCACTCATGCGTTGCATAGTATTTAAAACCAGACGCTCGGCTACCAAAATAGAGTATGAGCTTCCGGTTACGTGTAAAACGATATCCCCATACTTCACCTCTGCACCATCGTTGATAAAAACATCAACCTTAAGTTCTGAGTCGACCTGTTTGAATATTTCAACAGCGACGGCTACGCCGGCAACAATGCCATCTTCTTTGATCAGCAATTTTGCACGACCTTGCATTCCTTGCGGGATAGTTGCCAACGATGTATGATCCCCATCGCCAATATCCTCTTTAAGCGCATCAACAATGAATTTCTGCAATAGTTCTTTCTCGGTTTCCATACAGCTGGCAAAAATAAGAATTACACTGATATATGCTTGTTTGATTAATTGGATCAGAAATTGTTTTGATTCTCATAGCAACGCAATTTGATTTCCTGCCCACTGTTCTTAACCTTCAAATCAAATTTTATGTAAGTTTGCACCGTGGAAAATAAAAAATTAGCATTAATTATTCTTGACGGCTGGGGCTATGGCAAAGCGGATAAATCCGATGCCATTGTTGCTGCTAATACTCCTTTTTTTGATAGCCTTATAGCAAATTATCCAAACTCAACTTTAGAAGCTTCAGGAATGGCAGTGGGCTTACCTGCCGGACAAATGGGAAACTCGGAAGTGGGGCACATGAACCTGGGTGCCGGGAGAGTTGTTTATCAGGAACTTGGCCGTATCCATAAAGCTGTTGATGATGGTGAGTTTTTAACCAACCCCATTCTTAAAGAAGGTTTCGAATATGCTAAAAGAGAAAATAAACAAGTTCATTTTATAGGTCTTGTATCAGATGGTGGAGTCCATGCGCATACAAGACACTTAATTGGCTTATGCGATGCAGCTAAAAGTTTTGATCTTGATAAAGTTTTTATTCACGGTTTCTTAGATGGCCGGGATACCGATCCAAATTCAGGCATAGAATATATTAGTAAACTGGAAAGTTATCTTGCCACATCGCCTGTTAAACTTGCTTCACTCATTGGCCGCTATTATGCGATGGATCGTGACAACAGATGGGAACGGGTTAAAGAGGCTTACGATGTGATGGTAAATGGGACGGGAATTAAAACGACTGATGCCATTGCTGAGATCAAGGAACTTTACAATCAGGGCATAACCGACGAGTTTATGAAACCTATTGTAAAAGTTGATTCCGCCAATAATCCTATAGCGGTAATTGAATATGGTGATGTAGTAATTTGCTTTAATTTTAGAACAGACCGCGGCCGCGAGATCAGTCTCGCACTTACTCAAAAAGCGTTTCCTGAATATCAAATGTCACCCTTGAGCGTGAAATATATCACGATGACAACTTATGATGAAACATTCAAAGATGTTAAAGTGGTTTTCACTAAAGATGACTTGAGCGAAACGATTGGAGAAGTTTTAGAAAAAAATGGGAAAACGCAGGTAAGAATAGCTGAAACGGAGAAATATCCCCACGTAACATTCTTTTTTTCCGGTGGCCGGGAAAAGGAATTTATTGGCGAACGGCGGTTATTAGTTCCTTCACCAAAGGTTGCTACTTACGACTTACAACCAGAAATGAGTGCGAAAGGAATAAAAGACGCAATATGCGAAGATTTTAAAACCAATAAACCTGATTTCGTGTGCCTTAACTTTGCTAATCCCGATATGGTTGGACATACTGGTGTTTTTCCAGCAGTTGTTAAGGCGGTAGAAACTGTTGATGCCTGTTTGCAGGAAGTTGTAACATGCGGATTAGAGAACGGTTACTCCTTTATCATTATCGCAGATCATGGCAATGCTGATTTCATGATTAATGAAGACGGCTCGCCAAATACTGCACATACAACCAACCTCGTTCCATGCATCTTAATCGACAACTATTATAAAAAAATCGGTTCCGGCAAGCTAGGCGACATTGCGCCAACTGTTCTTAAAATTTTAAATGTGCCTATTCCGGAAAAAATGACCGGAAATATTCTCATCTAAATGAGATCTGCTTTTAAAATCCTTTTAATCCTCTTGCTTTCTAGCTGCACCAATAAGCAAGAGAATATATCAAACATAACTCCATATTTCGACCTCAAAGCATATTTTGAAAAGGAAGGAATAAGATTGCAAAAGCAAGGTCCTTTCCTTACAAAAACAGTGAGTCAAAATGGTGAGTGTGAAAAAAAAGAAATTAAAATCACGGATTGGAAATCAGAGTTTGGCTATTTCACGGCTTCGGACATTAATAAACCTGCCTGGAGGGATAGTTATCGTGTGATAAAAAATGGAAATCAGATTCTCTATCTTTCAAAAGATGATGAGTTAAGAACAAAAAAAATTGAAATCACCACCAGTAAGCCGCAGGGTGGCATTAAACAAATCACCATCCTCAATAAAACTTATAATATCTTATATACTTCTACCGAAGAACTCAACTATTATCCTGATTCCTTATATACGATCAACAAACAGCAAAAAGTTCTGTTAAACAACCTTAACACTTATCAGATCACATCAGAATTTACAAAAGCAAAGTCAAATAAATGATTTGGCCGTTCGTTTAATGACGTATATGAATCAAATTCTTAAAGGAGCAATCGCAATCTTAACTTTCGCATCCTGTACAGCTACTCAGGAAAGTACCGAGAAGAAAGCCATTCCTCCGCCAGCTATCAAGAAAGCAGCTGAGAAAAATTCACTTGTTGAGGTTGTTGATTTCCAAAAAGAGTTTCTTAAACAGTTAAATAAACTCAGAGCAGAGGGCTGCAAATGTGGCAACAGCTATATGCCACCCGTCCCGCCTCTTAGCTGGAATGTTCAACTGCAATTAGCTGCTTTAGGACATGCCCAAGACATGGCTAGAAATAAATATTTTAGTCACGTAAGTAAGAACGGGAGTAAGATAAAAGACCGTATAACGGCTTCCGGGTACACACATAATGGTTTTCAAAGTTTC
>DASWMZ010000027.1:0-19586 GCA_036399495.1 Pedobacter sp. | reverse complement strand
GCTGGGCGGAAGTAACTGCAACTGATCGGAATCGTAGGGCTTAAAAACAGGCGTTGTTCCCATGCCTTTAAAATACGAAAAGAGGCGTAAATAAAAAAGAGACTATCCTTTTGAGACAGCCTCTTTTTATACACTTAACTTACCTAATTTCTCCAATAACTCAGCCGTTATGGGTTTTGATATAAAATCAATAACCATATCGTAATTCTTGGAACGCGCCAAATCTTGAGGATTTATCGATGAGGAAAGTACCACGATTTTTGTTTCCCGGAAAACATCATAAGTAGGTTCAGAAAAGCGGGTTAAAAACTCCCACCCGTCCATTATCGGCATATTTAAGTCTAAAAAAATAAATTGTGGATATTGAGACGGATCTGCTTTGCTCTGAAGTAACTTGGAAAAATATTCTAATGCCAATTCACCATTTGATGCGGTAACAATACTCTTGGCGAAATTAGTTTTCTCAACCAGTTTTTGGTTCAACACCAATGCGATGTGATCATCATCAACGAAAAGTATTTTATCGAGCATAAGCTTTACTTTTTACCAATCCATGCCACAATAGTTGACCTTGATAGTTTTATTCCTTACAAACTTAATAATCTTGTAATAACCTACCGCAATTATCTTAAATAATTATAATACTTGAAAAACTGCAATGCTCTAAGCTATTGGTTGATAAAATCTTACTAATTTTAGCATAAAATTAACCTCGTAACAATCTTGCTCTAACCAAATGAATTATCCTTTATCGAAATACAAAGTATGCCTTTCAAGTATCGCATTAATATCAGTATCACTCGCTTTGTTCTTAATATCATTTAAGATAGACCGTCCAAAAGAGAGTAAAAAATTCTTCAATCGAAAAAATTTAAAAGGGTGGTCATCCTCCCGGATGGATTATTGGAGCGTAAAAGATGGGGTGATTGTAGGGCATGCTGCTGAAACTGTGGAAACCAACCAGTTTCTCTGGTCGAATGTTAAAGTAAAAGATTTTTATTTAAGTGTTGATGTTTTGCTTGAGCCCAATGGTCGTAATGCCGGCATTCAATTTCGATCTAGCAAGGCTGATGCAACAGGCCAGGCTATTGGCTACCAGGCAGATGTCGGCCAGGGTGTTTGGGGCAAGCTCTACCATGAACACGGTCGCAAAAAAATGGATTGGACGAATAGAGGAGAAAAGGCTGTGAAAAAAGAACAATGGAATCACTACGAGATTCTGGCAGTAGGGCATAAAATCTGGACGGCCATAAATGGAACGCTATCAGTCTCAGTGGAAGATCCTATTGGAGAGTTGTCTGGTTATATTGCTTTTCAAATTCATAGTGGCGACGCACAAACCGTTAGATACAGAATTAATAAATTAGTACACAACCCACCGGTAGCACTGGCAGGACTTAATAGTGCCCAATTAATGAAAGAGTTGAAACCTGTTTTAAATGAAAAATAACTAAGCTAATATGAACATAATATATTCTTTAATAAAAAGTAAGTCCAGCCTTTTTTTGTCGGCTATTCTCTTATTACTTATATCAACAAACACATTTTCGGCCATACAAACACGAGGAGCAAATCATCCTGGCAAGAAAAAGGTAGTATTTATTGCCGGAGCTTGTAGTCACGGCCCGGGGCAACATGAGCACACCGCTGGCTGCAAGTTATTAGCCGCTCAGCTGAAAAAATATATGGGTAAAGAAGTTGAAACTGTAGTTTATAAACTATGGCCAAAAGATACAACGGTTTTAGAAAGTGCTTCTACAATAGTAATGTATATGGATGGAGCTGACGGTCACCTTGCCCTAAAGCATAAGAAACATTTAAGTGCGTTGATGAAAAAAGGTGTTGGTTTGGTTTGTTTACACTTTGCTGTAGAGGTACCCAAAGAAACTGGAGGTTCTGAATTTAAAAAATGGTTGGGAGGATACTTTGAATTAGACTGGTCGGTTAATCCGCATTGGGAGGCCAATTTTAAATTAATTCCTAAACACCAGGTTACTAGAGGAGTAAAGCCTTTTAAGATATCCGACGAATGGTATTATCACATGCGCTTCACTGAAAACATGAAAGGAGTTACGCCTTTATTAACGGATGTACCTCCATTGTCGACTTTGGACCGAGATAAGAACCCCAGGCATGGCAATAAATTTGTACAAAAAGCAGTGGAAGAAAAAAAGCCGCAACATATGGCTTGGGCAACCGAAAGGCAGGATGGCGGAAGGGCCTTCGGTTTTACAGGAGGACATTTCTATGAGAATTTCGGCGATTCAAATTTTCGAAAAATAATTCTAAATGCGATAGTTTGGACTGCTAAAATTAAAGTTCCTTTAACAGGTGTTCCTACTCCAAAATTGACGGAAGCCGAATTGCAAGCCAATTGGGATGCCAAACCTTGTCCATAAAGTACTACAGAAAACAGGCTCTATTTTAGAAAGAATATCGAAACCGTTTTAGAATAAAGGATTATTCAATTGCGAAAACATTCAATGCGGGGTAACCCGCATTTTTTTTTCGCAGTCCTCTTACTAAAACATCCTGCCCCCTTTTTGAGTTCTATTATATCATTATCACTAAGAAAAAATTAATGACAACAGAACCCTCTTTTTGGCAACGTATTGGCATCCATGAATGGTTTTTAAACGATAGCGGATCAGCACCTACCGAACCCGAAGCATTAACACCAAACGTAGTTTACAAGTATATTATTGATAAATTCAAAGAATCTATCGTCCAGTTAACCTTTGCGGACCGCATCGTTTTCTACCACGAATATATTATCAGTTTTAACCCTGAAGATTATCGGGAATTTATGGATAATAAGAAAGGCATATTTGGTCTTATTGTTCAGGAAGCTGTAAAGAAGTTTTACGAAATCTTAAACCAATACCGGGCAGAAGGGAAAACTGTCGAACCATCAAGCAGTAAGTGGGTTTTCCGGTTCGTTTCTCATCCTGACTATTCACGAGGCGATAAGGGCTTTATTGGCAAACTGCTTCCGGGCGGCAGCCAAAAAGAAGAAAATCTAAGAGTTACGTTTATTCCCCGGCAAACGGGTATTGCAGAAACTTTCGATGTAAATGATGATATCTTAAAAGGGTTTAATTTCTACAGCGAAGGCTATTACGAAGTGCCTTATGTAGAGGAACTCAAATACGATGAGACCAAATTGCAAAATACCGAAACACCGGGATTGGCACGTTTCGAAACCATTCTACCAGATAAAGCTTATCGCGGCCATAAGGTTGAATTTTATATGAAGGATGAAGAAATTATCATCTCCGGCGATGAAGAGACCCGGGAAGAATCTAACATCTTTAAAATACCCTCTGAGTGGGTTAATACCCCGCATTTAAATATAAAGTTCAATAAAGCTGATGGTAAATTTTACCTAGCCTCCTTTGGGGAAAAAACCATTCTAAACGAAAAAGAAGTTCCGCAAAGCGAAGTAAATTCGCCATCCTGGACCGAACTTCCAATCAATTCGAGAATGATTTTGAATGGTATTATAGGGATCAATATTTTCAAATCATAATATGTCGCACATACTATCCATAGCACTGCTTTGCATTTGTGTGCTTTTGCTCATAGCACATTTTAAGGATATAAAAGATACGCATAAACGTAATGGCTGAGAATTTTTTTGGAATAACCGATACGGGAAGAGTCCGCGATAATAACGAGGATGCTTTCATTGCCAAAAAGGTATTGAACAACCGGTTTATTATTGCCTGTGCTATTGATGGAGTTGGTGGATATGCCGGCGGGGAGATTGCAGCAGAAATTGCACGCGAATCTATTTTTGAAAAATTTACTTCGCCGTCCGGCGATTTAATTGAAGCTATGAAGGCTTCCTTTAAACAAGCCAACGAAAAGATTTTCGCTGAAAAGCTACAAACCAAGGAACACAATAAGATGGCCTGCGTATTAACGCTCGCTGTTGTCGATGTTGAAAATAACCAATTTCATTATGCTCATGTGGGTGATACAAGACTTTACCTGTTGCGTGATAGTTCGCTGGTAAAAGTATCCAAAGATCATTCCTTTGTGGGGTTTTTGGAAGACTCTGGCCGCCTTGACGAAAACGCCGCCATGAAGCACATTAAACGAAATGAAATCAATAAGGCCCTTGGTTTCGGCAAAGAGATCGATTCGCAAGCTGATTATATCGAAACCGGTAGTTCCCCTTTTTTACCCGGCGATATGCTTCTGCTTTGCAGCGATGGTCTGACAGACATGGTTAATAAAGACGCCATGACCAGCGTTCTCACAAAGCCAGGTTCGCTAGAAGAAAAAGCCAAAGAGCTTGTGGCTCTTGCAAATCACAATGGCGGAAAGGATAATATTACAGTTGTTCTTGTTGAAAACGATAGCACTACATCATGGCAGGCGCCAACATCAACGGGAGCCAGTCAGGTAGCGGCAAGTAAAAAAAAAATTTCTGACAAACCTGATCTCCCTTCCAGGCAAATATCAGTAAGTCAGCCAACTATCAATCCATCTTCAAAAGTAAACACAACTCCCTCGTCTTCCAGTCCTTTGAATAAGATTTTACTCGGTTTATGCGCCGTTCTTTTAGTGAGTACGCTTTATTTATTATGGTGGAACTTCAATGGGTCGAAAACGGTTCAAGATCCTTTGTTGGCTGTAGCCGATACCACCCGTGGGGCAGAAGAAATGAGACTACAGGATGCTATAAATTCAACCACCGGTGATACACTTTTACTTTCCGATTCTTTATTTAAGCAGCCTATCCTCATAACTGACACACTCGACATTCATCAGGACACTCTCTTTATTATCAGCAATCAAAAGGTGGTGCTTCGGGCAGATCGCTCTTACAAAGGCACAGCATTGCAACTTTCACCCGACTCACGCATGGTTGTATTAGATGGTTTGCAATTTGAGAATTTCAACGTCGCTATTTCTTCTCAAAACGATGCTTTGCATTTGCGGAATGTGCAGTTCCTTAACTGTAAATGGCCAATTCAAAACTTTTTCGTTTTCCCGGATAAGCAATATATAACCGGCCAGATTGCAGGTTCAAATTCCTTTAAATCTGATTCATTAATAACTCCAGGAAGATAGCATGAAAGAGAATACATCTTTAAAAAAAGGCAGAAAGAGCGAGCGCCTGTTTTTACTGCTGATTTCAGTAGTAATGGGACTGCTGTTCTTTTACTTGTACAGCGTTTTACAGCGCGATTTTAAGGATGTAAGCAGTCGTTTGGCAGCCGGCACAATGCTTAATTTAAACAGTAAAAATGCTGGTGATGAAATCAGCACAATGTTGAAAAAGGGTTATTATTTTGAAGACAGAAAGGATATTGCCTTAGTAGGTTCCGTTGTGTCAAAGGGACTCAATCCAGCAGATAAAGCAATTGATAATATTGGAGAACTGAACAAACGCAAATACTTCGTAGATGCAGATGATGCTTATGTAAGAGGCGGACAAAGTTTTAGAAGGAGAGTAGGTTCTTCCAGATCATTGTTAGGTTTTACCGGCGAGGACTCAATTGCATTTGCCCAGGAGAGAAAGAACCCAAAAGCGTTACCTGATGTAACCGACGTACAACTCGGTAAGTACAGTATTTCAGGTCGAATAAGAAATCGCGAGAAAGAACTTGTTTCCGGAGTTCTGGTAAGGCTGCAGATGATTCTGCCGCAAGACAGTGCATACAGCGAACAGGTTACTGAGGTAGAGGCAGAAGTAATAGAAACCGGTAAAGGCTTTAAACGCACTTATTTGCTTGATTCGCTAAGGCATAAACAATTGCAATCTTTAACGGCTTATGCACGAACCAACGCCGAAGGCAAATACATGTTCAAAAGTCTGCCGGAGGATAAAGCCTTTGAATTACTGCCTCTACAGCCGGGTTATCAATTTGGAACATCGCAGGGTGTGCAACAACTTGATGATAATGAAGAGTTAAACTTTGTGCAGTCGCCGCACACTATACGGCTGCTGTCAGGTCGTGATTTCAATATTTTAAAAAAGGAAGGATCGCTAATCGTACGTACTCCCGAGGAATTCGAAAAGTGGTTCTGGATTATTATGGGATGTTACTTCGGAGGATTTTTATTGGTCCATTTGATATTCTCAATCAAGTTCCCAGAAGCCGATCAAATCATACTTCCTTTTGTGATGGCGCTTACCGGTTTGTCGTTACTTACACTATTAAGCTTGCAGGATCCGCTTCGCGACCGCTTTTTGGCTAAGGATACACTGCTTTACCTAGGTATGGGCCTAGCAGGCATCGTTATCATCATGTTCGCAAAGCTTCGGAAATTCAATGTAGATAATAGCCTTTACCGGATGTTCATCTTCAAGAACAATCGGAAAGCAGCTAACGGTTGGCCCTGGGCAGTTATGGCGCTTACGCTCTTGGCCTTAACGCTGGTATTTGGAACTGGTCCCGAAGGCAGTGGTGTAAAGGTTAATCTATTTGGTTTTCAGCCCAGCGAGATTGTGAAATATCTGATCATTCTTTTCCTTGCGGGATTTTTTGCCACAAATGAACGCTTCATCAGCGAATACCGAAGCTATCGTAAACGCTGGTCGTTTTTTTACTTGGCATTAATTGCGATTGTTGTAGCCATACTACTCTTTTTGGTCTTAGGCGATTTAGGCCCTGCCATGGTGGTCTGTTTCACCTTTATCGTATTATTCTCCTTTTCCCGCAGCGATTTTATGTTTATGATCGGCTCGATCGTTTTATATGTAGTTGCAGCCTGGATCCTAAATAGTATTTGGCTGGCTACCGGGATAACTCTCCTAATAGTAGTGTTGCTGATGATCTTCAAGCGGAAGCAGATAAGCGAATCAACCATAATGGCTTTGATGATTATCGCCGGCTTTTTGCTTATCGATCAGATTCCGTATCTGGACAAAATATTCCCTGGCCCTGTGAAGCGTTTAACCGAGCGTAAGGCAATTTGGCAGGATGCCTGGAACAATGAAGTTTATGGCGGCGATCAGGTAGCAAACGGAATCTGGGCAATGGCCAGCGGAGGAATCTCCGGTCAGGGCGTTGGAGAGGGATTTGCCAAAACGATACCCGAGGCACATACCGATATGATTTTACCCGCTGCAGGTGAGGAGTTTGGATGGGCGGGTATTACTAGCATCTTTATACTCTTTCTTATTTACTTACATCGATCAATTTTGGTGGGACGCAAAACCGGAACGCCTTTTCTGTTTTATCTCTGTGCAGGCATCGGTGTAAGTACCTTTGTGCAATTTTTGCTTATAGCTGGCGGCTCTACGGGAGCACTTCCCTTATCAGGAGTATCTCTTCCTTTTTTAAGTTATGGTGGATCTTCTATGGTGGCCAATTTTGTAGCCGCAGGATTTTTGTTATCAGCTTCCCGTGTACAAGGTACCGAAGTTCAAATGAGTTATGTAACCAAGCAGCATGATAAAAACTTGGTTCCGGCATTAGCCGCCGCCTTAATTGGTGTGTTGCTGTTAACTGTAAATGTTTCCCGATACCTGTTTAATAATAAGAAATGGGTTGTCCAACCATCTCTTGTGGCAGATCGAAGTGGCTTGGGGATGTTCAGCTATAATCCTCGGATCGCCATTTTAATGAACAGGCTCCAGGCTGGTTCTTTATATGATCGGGATGGGCGGTTGCTTGCGACCAGCAAACCCGAATTAATCAAAAAACAGGAGGGCTTATTACGCGCTTCAGGCGGATTAAATTTTGATATCGACTCGGTAATTCATAAACGCTTGGATAGATATTACCCCTTTGCAGAGGAAACATTCTTCTGGACGGGAGATGCTAATACGGGTATTTTCAGCGGAAGCACCAACGGTTATTTTGCCGAGTATCAGCATGCGGCGGAGTTGAGAGGATTTAATACTCCATCTGAGAAAATTACGGCTATTGCCAGCGCTTACCGCGAAGATCGCTTTCTTGCTAGAGGCGTTAAGGAAATGACGGTTGTCAAAAAGGATTATAGCGAACTTGCTCCGCTGCTTCTAGCTGGTATTAACAGTAATAAGGTCGAAGAATTTAAGAAGCGTAACCGCGATGTTCAATTAACAATCGATGCACGATTACAAACAAACATTCAGCGGTCAATCGCGATGGATGATTCCTTAAAAGATAACCGTGTATCGGTGGTCATCATGGAAGATAATACTGGCGATGTACTGGTGTCTGCAAATTATCCTCTTCCTCCGGTTAACAATTGGGAACTGATGACCATGTCGATGACTGAGCAAAATCGTCTTGCTCAATGGCTTACCACGCAAGATTTAGGTTTCACTTATGCTACGCAGCCGGGTTCTACGGCTAAAGTTGCTACCACCCTTGCTGCATTTAACAAACTTGGAATTGCGGCTACACAAAAAGCTTTCATGGTCAGCCCTCACGAAAGAATTCGTACCAAAGGTCCGGAGCCGGATGAGACAGGAAAAATAGGGCTTGAACGAGCCTTAGTTAAATCAAACAACGTTTACTTCATAAAACTGGCGAATGAGGAACGTTTGCAGGAAGATATGGTCAATGTCTATCTGAAATCAGGAATGTTTCTGCGGGGAGTTGGGGGCTATTACTACGAACGTGATGGACAAGATATTCAACAGGAAAACAAATGGCGGGAACTTTGGCGAAGCACAGAATTCAATACAAAACCAAAGTATAATTCAAACAACATCAGGCGCACCAGGGCCAAGGGAATATCGGGTATGTCTTGGGGACAAGGGGAATTAATTGCTACTCCTGCGGCAATTGCGCGTATGGCTGCTGGTGTTGCAAATCATGGTAACATTGTTGAAAATCGCTATGTACTTAAAGTGAGTACAAACACACAAGGAGTTAAAGGCAGCACTAAGTTGACCAACGATCCTAAGTATGCCGATATCGTAAAAGATTTTATGCTGAAGCAAAGTGCGCCAAAGGTGCCCATACTGGGCATCGCTGTTGGCGGTAAGACAGGTACACCCGAAAGAATCTGGAAGAAGGAACGGATAAACGACGGATGGTATGTCTTTTTTGCACCAAAGGCGAAAGGCACCGGTCATGTGGTGGTTTGTATAAGAGTAGAATCGACCAAAGGCTCGAGCGATGCAGTTGCCCTTGCCGGGAAGCATGTGATTCCGTTTCTAATGCAAAGACGGATGATAAAGAGTTTTGCTCCGGCTCAACGTGTTTCGGGTGTTGTATTGCCAGGCACCGCTCCGGCTGGTACTATTATTTCGCCTGTGCCGATAGAGAATAATGACCAGGCATCGCCACCCGTTTCAACACCTGAGCCTGTAAGTGCTGACACTTCAGACGGTAATTAGAAGTAAAGGTCTTGCCAAAATCGAGTTGAATATTAAGGCTGTTTCACAATGAAGAACCACCTTAATCGTTAGTGACTTAAGGCTTCCGCCCAACAATAGCCCTTAATTTTTGTTTCTTAATTATTGATAAATAAAGGCAATAATATGTTCGAAATATTTAGTACCGATGCTGAAAGTCCTCAAGATGTTAAAAGCCTGCGCGACGCTTTGCTGCGCTCTATAAAGGAAGAGTTGCAAGTGGTTGAAGGCGGAGAAGGTAAGCATATTAGAGGCTTGCAACTGTTTGTAAGTTGTTCTGAAAGTGAAAGGCACATGTATGAATCCGCGGTATATGTTAATGAACCTTTATTGTTTAAACAGGAAGTACAACGCATTTCTGATGATTACGCGATTGATCTTCCTGCCGGCTGGACGTTTGAGACGACTTTTGTAGACACTCCTCCGCCTGAAGCGAAAAAATTAATGGATGTGCATGCTGCTTTATTTATCAAAACAAAACAGCAGGCAATACAAAAAACCGGAACGGCGTATATTTTGGTATTAAGTGGACAAGCCGAAAAGGACGAATATGAGATCAGCTCTGAGTCTGGTAAGATTAACATCGGAAGAGAAAAGCGCGCACAAACAGATGAAGGATTTTTTAGAATAAATAACATTGCTTTTCCTGGCGACTGTGAAAATGACTGTAATAAGTACATTAGTCGTCAACATGCCCATATTGAATGGAACAATGATGCCGGATGTTTTATGCTCTTTGCCGATGAAGGCGGCATCCCTCCAAGAAATAAAATTAAGATTAAGTCTTTAAATGATAACGAGCCCATTAAGCTAAATTCCACTCACATTGGGCATCGCTTAAAAGAGGGCGATCAAATCATTTTAGGAGAAACTGCAGTGATTCAATTTTCAACTTCGGCACAATCTTAGCATAGTATTAGCACACACTATCATCCAACAAAAATCTGCGTTGTTCTAAGTTGCGTAGTAATCTGGCTATGGCTAAAATATTTACAATAACAGAAGGATTAGAAAATATGGGCGCTTTGCGTACCGGTGGACAGGGTTCTGTCTATAAGGCACGTCGAACTGGCCAAATTCTTACTGCTGTAAAATTGCTACCAACGCCGATTTATGCAGAAGACGACAATGATAAAAACTTCAAGGATTTCAAAAATGAAGTTCTTAAACTTCAAAAGGTAAACGAAGAGCCTAATCCTAACGTCGTTAAGATTTTAAATTCCGGTATTACCGAAAGTGGCTCATTACCATTTATAGAAATGGAGTTTATAGAAGGACCCGATCTTGAGGAGCTTTTAAAACCACCACACGATCCTGTATTTAGTGTTCGCGAAGTAATCAAGGTTGCGGATCATCTCTCAAGCGCTTTAGCACATTGCCATAAAGTAGGAGTAAAACATGGCGATATCAAAAGCAACAACGTCAAGTTAAACCTACACTCAGGCAATTACATGTTGCTCGATTTTGGTTTAGCGATCATGTCTGATGAGCAGCGCCGAACCAGCTTGCGTCATGCCGGAGCCATCGAATTTATGGCACCGGAACAGAACTCCGGTGCGATGCTTTTCGAAACCGATATCTATAGTTTCGGAGTAGTGCTTTTTGAACTCCTGGCAGGAACGGTTCCCTTTCCTTTGGAAAGTAATGGCGAAACGTCGCGAAATGCTGTGATGATTTCGCACATGGAAGTTCCGGTGCCTGATGTACTTTCCTTACGCCGATTTAAGATTCCTGCTACCTGGCCGGACGACCGTAAGGCTCTGGAGATGCAGGTTCCATCATGGTTGCTTGAGATTCTCCACAAGTGCCTTGAAAAAAAACCTGAAAATCGTTTCCGTAACGGAATGGAGCTTCACGAAGCTATTGTGTTGAACATCACCGCGCAAGCGGAAAATATTCAAGCCCAAGCCCTTGTCAATACCTTAAAGGAAGAAAATGAACGCTTGAAAGGGATTTTATCAGACGGTAACAAAACTGGTTTCAGTGCTTCTGATCAAAGCCCTGAGGATAAAGCATTAAGAAGCAGACAGACAACTAGTAGGCGCCCGGCGCGAGTGAGCTCGTCTTCCATATTTGGATTAAAACCGGTTGTTATGGGACTCGCCCTTCTTCTTACCTGTTTGGGTTTATTTGCCGGGTTCTCCGTATATACTGGCCGGGGTTCGACAGAAGTGATTGATACTGTTGCTATAAATGCTGAAAGGCAAAGGCTTAGAGATTCCATATTTTTACTTGAAAGTTTAAACGCTAAGCGGCTTCAGGATTCAATCAAACAGGCTGAGAAATATTATGTTTTAAAACAGAAGTTGGCCAGGGCGGAAAGTGAAGACCGGGATAGAGAAGAATACGTCGAAAACAAACAAGAAGTTAAAGAAGAGAAAAAGCGGAAAAAAGGATTTCTGGGAATAAGGATTGGAAAACGGGATTAAATTAAATCACACTGTAACCTGACCAAATGGGTGAGATGTTCAAAATTACGAAAGACTTAGAAAACATGGGCGCCTTGCGTACAAGTGGGCATGGCTCTGTTTATAAGGGAAAGCGTATTGATGGGACTCTTGTCGCGGTTAAGGTGCTGCCTGCGTCTATTGACTCTGAAAATGATGATAACCTCAGAAATTTTCAGGACGAAGTTCAGAAACTGAACAAGATAAATGACGAACCTAATCCCCATGTGGTAAAAATTCTTAATTCTGGTATCACCGAAAGCGGTTCGCTTCCATTTATCGAGATGGAATTTATCGAGGCGCCAGACTTGGAAGAGCTCTTAAACCAAACTCAAGGTCCTCTCTTCAGCGTAAGCGAAGTAATAAAAGTAGCCGAGCAATTATCCAATGCGCTTGCGCATTGCCATAAAGCCCGAGTAAAGCACGGAGATGTAAAGAGCACTAATGTCAAGCTGGACGCGAAATCTGGAAAGTATATCCTGGTTGGGTTTGGGCTTCCCTTACTTTCTGATGAGCATCGCCGAAACAGGCTGAGTAGTTCAGGTGCGATCGAATACATGGCTCCCGAACAGAATACAGGTCAGATGCTTTTTCAAACAGATATCTACAGTTTTGGGATCATCCTGTTCAAGCTTCTTGCTTGTGAAGTTCCGTTTCCGCTGTCCGACAATGGAGAAGCTTCACGTGATACGGTTATGATGGCCCATTTGGGAACTCCCGTTCCGAATGTAGTTCCTCTCCGTAAATCTTGTCTTCCAGCAAGCTGGCCGTATGACAAAAAGCAAAGCGAAATTCAGGTGCCAGAATGGTTGCTTGAGATCGTTTATAAATGCCTTGAAAAGAAACCAGAACATAGGTATAAAGATGGAGTAGAGTTGCACGAAGCAATAGTTTATCATGCTACTCATGCTGTTAAGGTAGATGTGAAGGACACACAAGGATTTTTAGTGTCGCCAACCGAAGTTAAACACTCAAATACACCTGTAATGAAATCGCAGCAAGCTCCAAGAACCACGCCCCGCCCGGCTTCAAGCAGAGAACCGCAGCATGGCAAAGATTTGTATGATAAAAGAGCGAATTCAGGGATAAGTATTTCGAAGCCGGTGTTCTTTACACTAATTGCACTTTTGGCTGGTGTAGTAGCTTTGGCCGCTTACTCATTTCTAAATAAAGAACCTCAAAGCGAAGAAGCAGCTACATTGCCAATTGAAGGCCTTGCTCTAGCTGATTCAGCCGGCTTATCTCCCGAAGATTACAGCATTAGTGGAGCAGCTGTGCCAATAGACACCGCCGCCTTAAATGCGGAGAACCAACGACTTAGAGATTCAATATCTTTATTGCAAAAATTAAACGCGAGGCGAGTTCAGGATTCTGTTAAACAGGCCAAAAAATACGCTGTACTCAAACAAAAACTCGCAAAAGCAGTTCGGAATAAACGGCAAACGATTGTTTACAAAGAAGAGAAAAAGCGAAAGAAAGGATTTTTAGGGATTAGAATTGGAAAGCGGGAATGATATTAATCACGTAGTAATTTAATAAGATGGGTAAAGTATTCACAATTACAGAAGGTCTTGAAAATATGGGCGCATTGCGTACCGGCGGGCAGGGCTCTGTTTATAAAGGAAAACGCATTGGCGAAATTATCACTGCTGTTAAGCTTTTGCCTACGCCCATTCATACGGAAGATAATGATGATAAAAACTTTAGAGACTTCCAGAATGAAGTAGAAAAACTGAAGAAGGTTAATGAAGAACCTAATCCCCATGTTGTAAAAATCCTTAATTCCGGGATTACAGAAAGCGGCTCATTTCCATTTATTGAAATGGAATTTATTGAGGGCCCCGATCTTGAAGAACTACTCAAAACCCCACATGATCCAATCTTCAGCGTACGCGAAGTAATAAAAGTTGCCGATCAATTATCCAATGCACTTGCACATTGTCATAAGGTATCTGTAAAGCACGGTGATATTAAAAGCAATAACGTAAAGCTGAATACCCGCTCCGGCAATTATATCTTACTTGATTTTGGCCTTGCGGTGATGTCTGATGAACAACGTCGAAGCAGCCTGAGACATGCCGGAGCCATCGAATTTATGGCTCCTGAACAGAATGAAGGTCAGATGCTTTTCCAGACGGATGTCTATAGTTTTGGTGTTATTTTATTCGAGCTCCTTGCGGGTGAAGTTCCATTCCCGTTACTCGATAATGGCGAAACCTCTAGGAATACTGTTATGGTGTCTCACATGGAAACACCGGTTCCAAACCTGATGGCTCTGCGCAAATCGCATATCCCGGCAAGCTGGCCGCAAGACAAAAAGGAAAGCGAAATGCAGGTGCCTGAATGGCTGCTTGAGATTATTTACAAATGCCTTGAAAAAAAACCCGAACATCGTTTTAAGGATGGAATTGAGCTACACGAAGCAATAGTTTCTCACAGTACACAAGTTGTAAAAGGGAATGCTGGTGATGCTGAAAGTATTGCGGTATTGCAAAGCGAGGTTAATCGATTGAACGCGCTGGTGTTGCAATACCAGGAGGCAGCGATAACAACGCCTGGCTTAGCGGCAATTCAAGAAGAGCAGCGCGATGCTGTGGTTTATCCCGTAAGAGATAGATCTGAGCGGACGTCTTCGTCCAAACCATGGTTAATTCCTTTGCTCATCGTTTTGGCTGGCCTTGGAGCATTTGCCGCTTATTCATTTCTTAATAAAGAACCGAAAGCTGAAGAAGCTTCAATATTACCCATCGATAGCTTGGGAGGTGTTGATACAACAGGGATGTCTACCGAAGAAAAGGATGAAGCCATTATCCAGGCAAGAACAGCAAGGGCGATCGCACGAAGAGATTCAGTAAGACATGCTGATAGTATTAAAAAGGCTGAAGACGCAGTTCAGGAACCGGAAGATAGTACACCTGCACCTGTTCCTGCCGATGAAGCAGAGCCTGAACAACGGGAAGATGCCGTAATCGATACGTCCGGCGAACGTGCATTAGGAGATAATGATGTTGATCCGCCAAAGGTAGCCGACCGTAAAAAATACACGCTCTCTGTTTCTAAAGCCTATTTTCACAGTGAGCCGGATCCATCTACACGGAGAAAGGCTCACCTTGTACATTGGAACAATGCGGAACTTACTGCCCTTGACGAAAAAAATGGGTTCATCTACGTTGTTTTCTTCAATACCGCCGGACAAGTTACCAAAGGCTGGTTGCAGAAAAGTGACCTAAAAAGAATCGGAACCCGTTAATCTTCTTTCACTTCCTACCTGTAAATCGTTAATTGTTTTAAGTGATTTCTCCCTGCGGATTTATTCTTAACCGCAATCAAAAATTATATAAATCTTTTCCATCATTATATAACAAAAGCACTGCGTATAACGCGAAATTTGTTGTACAAAAAGATTGTATATGAATGCATCTAATAATATTGTAAAAGCAAATTTTCCGGTCACCGGACTAAGTTGTGCATCGTGTGCCGTAAGTGCAGAAACCATTCTTCAATCTCAAAAAGGGGTGGTAAATGCAGCGGTCAACTTCGCAAATAGCTCTGCAACGGTAGAATATACACCATCACTTGTAAAGCCGAGTGAATTAAAAACTGCTGTTCAATCAGTTGGATATGATTTGATTATTGAAGAAAGCGACTCGGCAAAAACGACATTGGAAAGTATGAAAAAAGCGAAGTTCCAGGCGCTGGAGCGGAACACCTGGCTTGCTATTCTTTCGTCGATTCCAATCGTGGCCTTGGGGATGTTTTTTATGAACATGCCCTACAATAATTACATTCAATGGGCACTTGCCACTCCGGTAGTTTTAATTTTCGGCCGTCAGTTTTTTATTAATGCATGGAAACAGGCGAAGCATGGCCAGTCGACCATGGATACGTTGGTTGCTCTGAGCACGGGTATTGCTTATTTGTTTAGTGTCTTCAACACGCTGTACCCGCAGTTTTGGATCGACCGGGGTCTAGAAGCCCATGTTTACTTCGAAGCAGCCTCAGTTGTTATTGCCTTTATTCTTCTAGGGCGATTGCTGGAGGAGAACGCCAAATCGAACACCTCCGAAGCCATAAAAAAGTTGATGGGCTTGCAACCTAAAACGGTTACCCAAATATTGAACGGCATCGAACGTGTGGTGCCACTTGAAGAAGTAGAAGTAAATGCGGTTTTATTGGTGAAGCCGGGTGAGAAAGTCCCGCTCGACGGGAAGGTAATTTCCGGATCATCCTATGTTGATGAAAGCATGATCAGCGGGGAACCTGTTCCGGTGTTGAAAGAGAAAGGTGCCGGCGTGTTTGCGGGAACAATTAATCAAAAGGGAAGCTTCCAATTCGTTGCCGAAAAAGTAGGAAAGGATACGTTGCTTGCTCAAATAATTAAGCTTGTGCAGAATGCGCAGGGCAGTAAGGCTCCCGTGCAAAAAATGGTCGACAAAGTTGCAGGTATCTTTGTCCCTGTTGTCATTGGAATATCCATATTAAGTTTATTCAGCTGGATTGTCTTAGGGGGTTACAATGGCTTCACTCAGGGTCTTCTGGCGATGGTAACTGTATTGGTTATTGCTTGTCCTTGTGCCCTAGGACTAGCTACACCGACTGCAATAATGGTAGGCGTAGGGAAGGGTGCAGAGAACGGGATATTAATTAAGGATGCCGAAAGTCTCGAGGAAGCCAAAAACATCAACGCCATTATTCTCGACAAAACCGGAACGATCACAGAAGGTAAGCCTGAAGTTATTGCCATTGAATGGCTGGCTGGCGTCAATGAGCAAGAGCTTTCAGAAATAATTCTAAGTATCGAATCACAGTCTGAGCATCCGCTTGCCGAAGCAGTTGTGCAACACTTGCGACCGCAAAACATTAAACCGCGAACCCTCGAGTCGTTTGAAAGTTTAACTGGAGAAGGAGTGTTCGCATCGGTAAATGGCGAAGCTTATTTCCTTGGCAGTCCGAAATTAATGGTTTCGAACGCCATAGTAATCGATGATTCCTTATTGCAGAAAGCTGAGGAGTGGCTGTATCAAGCCTATACAGTCATATGGCTGGCTAATAAAGAAAATGCACTTGCTGTTATCGCTATCGCGGATAAAATTAAAGGCACATCCGCAGAAGCAATTAAGGCTTTACAGGATATGAATATTGATGTGTACATGCTCACCGGCGATAATGAAAAAACGGCTCAGGCGGTGGCCAAACAAGTGGGTATCCTTAATTATCGGGCTGAAACCTTACCCTCTGGCAAATCGAATTTTATTAAGGAACTTCAGCGGGAAGGGAAGAAAGTAGCAATGGTGGGAGATGGAATCAACGATAGTGAGGCACTCGCTGTTGCTGATGTCAGTATA
Source organism: Pedobacter sp. (assembly GCA_036399495.1). Lineage (GTDB taxonomy): Bacteria > Bacteroidota > Bacteroidia > Sphingobacteriales > Sphingobacteriaceae > Paradesertivirga. Next base: position 2,484 of record DASWMZ010000027.1, on the reverse strand, counting down.
GCAATGGGAAAGGGAACAGACATTGCCATGGATGTAGCGAAGATGACTCTGATATCGTCCAATTTGTTGCAAATCCCGAAAGCAATTCATCTTTCCCGCAAAACGGTAAAGATTATTCGTCAAAATCTATTTTGGGCGTTTATTTATAACATCATCGGTATACCTCTAGCAGCCGGCGTACTTTATCCCTTTACAGGATATTTATTGAACCCGATGCTTGCAGGAGGCGCCATGGCCTTAAGCAGCCTTAGTGTGGTAGCAAACAGTCTGCGCTTGAAATACACAAAGATTTAAAGCGATGCATGATCACAGCCATCATCACTATTCGCATGCAATAGACGCAAAAATGCTCGCCGGAAGAGCGTTTAAAGTTGGAATTGCATTAAATGTGGTGTTTATAGTAGGCGAGATTATAGCCGGATTAGAATATAATTCAATGGCTCTGCTAACCGATGCTGGTCATAATATTAGTGATGTAGGTAGTTTAGCAATTTCAATGCTTGCTTTTGCTCTGGCCAGGAAAAAAGCGACCGCGATATTCACCTACGGGTACAAGAAAACCACAGTTCTGGCGGCGCTCTTAAACGCCGTTCTTTTGTTGATTGCCGTGGGAGTGATTGCTTATGAATCAATTCTTCGGTTGTATAATCCGCAACCTGTTGACGGAACTGTAGTTGCTTGGATTGCCGCTTTAGGGATAGTAATTAACGGCATAACAGCGTTACTCTTTTTCAGAAATAAAGAAAAAGACTTGAACATTAAAAGCGCTTACCTGCATTTTGTTGCAGATACCCTGGTTTCTTTGGGAGTGGTTATTGCCGGAATTGTTGTAGCATATACCGGATGGAATTGGATTGATGCTGCTTTGGGTTTACTGATAGCTGCCGTGATTGTTATAAGTACCTGGAAGCTGTTGATTGAAAGCTTCCGGCTATCGGTTGATGCCGTGCCGCATGGTATAAGCGTAAAAGATATCAAAGATTTGATTTTAGCCGATGTGAGAATCAGTGAAGTGCATCACATTCATATCTGGTCTTTAAGTACTACTGAAAATGCGTTAACAGCTCATATTCATATCAACGATGAACTGAATTTTGAGCAAAAAATGTTAGTTGTAAAAGACTTAAGGCACAAGTTGATGCATCACAATATTCAACACAGTACCATTGAACTGGAATCGCAAAAGAATGATTGTAGAAATAAAGAATGTTAAAGATGAAAACGTATCAATTTAAAACAACGATTAATTGTGGCGGATGTGTGGCTAAGGTCACTCCACATCTAAATGCCGAATCAGATATCAAAAACTGGGAAGTAGATATTAACAACCCTGAAAAGGTTCTGACTGTCGAAACAGAAAGTTTAGAACCAACAGATATCCAAACTATGGTTGAAAAGCTCGGCTTTAAAGCAGAATTCAATAAATCCTAGGCTAGAATATAATCAATAGACTTCAACTCTTCAGGACCAAACTGCGTGTTTTTTAAGGATTGAATTGAATCGGTCACTTGTTCTGGTTTGCTGGCGCCAATCAGGACGGTGGTAATTCGGTTGTCTCTTAATACCCAAGCTAAGGCCATTTGTGCCAGGGTTTGTCCGCGTTTAACAGCGATTTGGTTGAGCCGGCTTACCCTGGCGATATTTACTTCGGTTACCTGATCCTCTTCCAGTGCACCATTGCCTGGAGCCTTGGCAATTCTCGAATCTGCTGGAATGCCTTTAAGATATTTATCAGTAAGAAGACCTTGCGCCAAGGGTGAAAAGGGAATGCAGCCAACAGCCTCCCGTTCTAATACATCTAACAGGCCGTTCTCAATGCCTCGCACAAACATGGAGTATTTTGGCTGGTGAATTAGGCAAGGTGTTCCTAGTTCTTTCAGTATTTTTATTGCCTTGGACGCTTCGTCTGCATCGTAATTGGATATACCGACGTAAAGTGCCTTTCCTTGTCTCACAATCAAATCAAGAGCACCCATCGTTTCCTCAAGAGGTGTTTCTGGGTCCGGTCGATGATGGTAAAAAATGTCCACATAATCCAGTTCCATTCGTTGCAAACTTTGATCCAGGCTTGATATCAGGTATTTTTTTGAGCCCCAATCGCCGTAAGGCCCGGGCCACATGGTATAGCCAGCTTTGCTGGAGATAATCAATTCGTCGCGATAGCCCCTAAAGTCTTCACGTAATATTTTTCCGAAGTTTTCTTCTGCAGAACCCGCTGGCCGACCGTAATTATTCGCAAGATCGAAGTGAGTAATTCCGTTATCAAACGCTGTATGCAAGATTTCGCGACTGTTTGCCAGCACATCAATCTCCCCGAAATTTTGCCAAAGACCTAATGAAATTCTAGGCAACTTTAAGCCACTTTTTCCGCAACGGCGGTATTCCATATTTTGGTATCGGTCAGCTGAAGTTAGATAAGCCATTGTGATTTATTGGGTATGTGCAGGTTACTTAGTTTTATAAATGCATATTAAAAGGAATAAC
>DASWMZ010000026.1:0-2217 GCA_036399495.1 Pedobacter sp. | reverse complement strand
GACCAGCCATTTAAAACAGCTTTTGAAGCAAGAAAAGAGTTGTTAGCACCCCTATCAAGGGAGCTTGAAACGCCACTAGACGTAACAGCAGAAGCGGACAGTTTAGAAGAAGATACTCAGAAATCTTCTTCGTTATTTAGACTGGTATTAACGATTCTTCTCTTGGGTTGCCTGGCGGGATTGTTGTTGCAAATTATTCTAAGATTACGTCAGCCTTTGTCTCAAGTTGAAAGGCTTGTTTTTAATTCTTCTGAACCCTGCTGCCTTGCCCAAATCGATCAAGTTCCAACTGAAACAGTTACGTACATAACTGAGGCTGATGGAATGTGGAGTTATATTCTTAATACAGTTAGTTTGGTTTCTTACAATAAAACGTTTGTAGAAGAACTAAGCATTCGCGATCCGAGATTAAAAACATATACGCTCGAGATTGCAAACGAAAACATACTAGAAGAAATTAGATCTAAGAGAGCAGATTTTGCCCTTACTACTTTTATAAAAGATTTACCCGATGATATGGAGCAGGTGGAAGTTGCCTATGATGGATTGGTGGTATTTGTAGCTTTCAGCGATAACAAAAGATACCAGAGTGTTCCGAATGCTTTGAACGGCAAAATTACGCTTGACCAACTACGAGAAATTTACACAACAGAAACCTTGACCAACTGGTCTCCTCCAGAAGGGATTAGGCAGAACATTAAGGTTTATATGCCAGTTGATAATCGTCAGGCTGTTAATTTTTTTGAAGAGTTAGTGTTTAAAGGAGAGCCACCTCAACAGTTTAAAAATTTGCCGGAAAAACTGATAAGAGAGGCGGAGCAAAAAATAATAAATCAACAACCAATTAATGAAAGTTATATTTTAGGACAAATACTCAAAGATTTCGAGCAGCATCAAACGGTGGGATTTGGTTTTGGTTTACTCAGTCGCGTGTTTAATCAATGTGCTGTTTATCCCTTGGCACTAGGAAAAAAGGGAGAAGAAGTTCAGCCATTAGTTCAACAGCTTGGTAACCAAGTAAAACCCATAGAACCGACGATTGATTTATGCAATGATAAAGGAAGTTATTGGCCTAATGTTGAAGCATTTAAGTCTGGTAGCTATCCATTAATTTACCGTTTGGTAGTAGTTTATCCCAAAAAAGATAAAACGCAAGCGCTTGCAGGAAAAAAATTCGCAGAACTGCTAAAAACGGATGAGGGGCAACGTTTGCTGAGCGAAGCAGGACTGGTATCATTGCGAACTTTACCTAAGAGGAATTAAAAGATGAATGTAAAGAAAAAGGATGAAATGGCTGAGTTAATTGATAAAGTTATTTTAGATCCAATGTTGATGAGGAAACTGAGTGATAGGGTTTATAAATTGATGCTGGAAGACTTGAGAAATACTCGCGATCGCGCTGGAAACTATAGAGGGATGGTCTGATGTCTAAAAACGGTGAAGACACGCACGCACTGAACTACGTAACTGCTAATCGCTTTTACGTGGAAATGGAAAGTAGTATTACGGCTTCCTTTAGCGAGTGTTCGGGATTAGGAGTCAAAATCAAAAAAGAAACTTATTTTGAAGGTGGTGTCAACGATCATCAACGGATTGTTTTAGGTCAAGCTGAGTTTTCAGATGTAACTCTAAAACGCGGTATTACCGATGATTTTGTTTTTTGGGATTGGGTAAGTAATACCTTAAGCAATGGCAAAAAAGAACGGCGGAATGTAAATATTTTGCTCTTTAACCAAGCAGGGGTAACCATGCAATGCTGGACGTTAGTAGCAGCCATTCCAATTGGTTGGAAAGCGCCAGCACTCCAAGGCAATTCTAACACGGTGGCGATTGAAGAATTGACCCTAGCTTATGAGGGATTGAAGATAGCCAAATCAGAAGGAGGAGGGGCGATAAAACTGCCATCGGGACGCCACGCATCGGGTTATTTCTTATAGCAAATTAATGTAAAACTCCGCTTGGGAGGCAATGATTATGACTTTAAAGCCTCTAGGGTTGAAAGATTCTTTAATTCAACCCACTTTTCTGGGAAATGACTTTAAACTCCAGCGATCGCTATCTCCTTTATGTCAGTCTTTAAATCCCCTAGGGCAAAGCTTGCAGCCATTTGGTAATTCTGTGCTTCAGCCATTAGGAGAGGTAAATAAAGATGGGGAAATTGGCAACTGGGGATTAGACGCGGGGACGCAAATAAGGGAAGAGGGGGAAAATTTTGCT
>DASWMZ010000025.1:0-3355 GCA_036399495.1 Pedobacter sp. | reverse complement strand
CCAAGCTGTGAAAATTCTTGTGCGAACTGTTGAGAGCCACTGGCCGCCATCCAATGCGTTCCCGTACTTCGGGCTACCACCGCGATGGATTTTTGTTGATTACCATCGTTAGTTAGCATAGCTTCAAACGCCCCTCCACTTTGGCAGGCATCTAGAATGAACAGCTGCTTTTGTGCCTGAATATCAATAGCGTATTGTTGGAGCACCTTTGCAGCTATCCCTTTTTGAACCAATTCTGCCTGCACATTTTTAAGATCAGTTACATCATTGGGCACCAGATAAAATTCTTTATCATCGCCGATAACGCCGTGGCCCGCATAATAAAAAATGAATACGTCTTGTGGTTTGGAGTTTTGCTTTACGGCAGCAAAAGCGTTTGATATACCGTTTTTATCTGCTTCGCCATCCGTAACAAAATAAGTTTTCACGTTTGATAACACGGTTTTAGCATCTTTTTCTAACTCATCCTTAAATGCGGTGGCATCTGCCAGTGCATAATTAAGACTCATTTTGGGGTTCTTATAAGCGTTTATTCCAACAACAATTAAATGTAGGGTTGCCGTTTTTTCAATAGTGGCTACAGGGCCTCTTTTGGTATTACTGGCTATAGGAACCTGGGTTGAGGGAGTTGGATTTGTAGGGCTGCTAAAGTTAACCACAATATCATCCGGCTGACTTTCGGTACGTTGGGTATTTAAGGCAATTGCACGGAGGGTGTTTTGGCCAGGCAATAATGCCACCTGATACTTTTTAGAATCAGTGGCGGTGGCGGCATCGTTAACAAACAGGTTCCGGGTGGTTAAGGTTACAATTTTACCATTATGAAATAAGCGTATTTCATCAACCGCATCTTCCTCTGCCGTCGCATGCACTGTAATATTTGCGAAGCCAGTTTTGTTTTGATAAGTTGGTACATCATCCGTTACCTGTAAGTTGCGGGTAGCTTCTTCGTAAGAGATTTTTACTAATGGGGAGGGTTTAATAATAAAATCAATCGTGTCGAATTGCTCACCATTTAACAACCGTTGGTACATGTTTGGAGTGTAAAATCGTTCGTAAACTACATCTAAGGGTATTTTATGTCTATCCCGGTAATAATACATTCGTTTCATTCCGCCTTCAGTCCCATCAAATCGGCCGCTTGGATATACAAATACGTAGTCGTTTCCGTCGTTAAATAAATAAAGTGTGCCGAGTAACTTACCCGTTTTTGCCTGCCAAACCTTAATGGTTTGATCAGAGGATATGGTAAACATTGTTTTATTATCTGGTGAAACTACAATTCGCGTAATGGAAGAAGAATGACCTGAGACTTTATAAAGCACGTCGCCTTCGATATTCGCAGCATATATATTGCCATTATAAGGGCTTGTAAATACCATTGAAAAATCCGAAGTGAAAGCTGTAGCACCGCCTCCAACGCCATGATACTTGGTTTTAGATAAAAGATTTCCAGATGAGAGCTCATAAATTTCGGTTGAGCCATTTTTCAATAAAAAAACTTTTGTTTTATCAGTCGATAGCGAAATAAAATCACCTTTAGAATTCCCAATATACCCAAGATCTTTATCGAACAGCAGTTTTCCGGTACTAAGGTTCCACACCTTGGCACGTTGATATGATGGGCCATGCTCAATAGCTGCCAGCAAATCTTTGTCGGGATGCAAGTATGGAACATCTGTAGCCATAAAACTTATTACGCGTTGTGTTAGATTGGTTTTCACGTCAACCCGATTTAAACTGTGGAGCTGTTTTGGTCTGTCATAAGTAGTAAAATATACATGTTCGCCATTATTGCTAAAAAAGAAATTTTCCCTTTCTAGAGACGAAGCCTCATTTATCAATTTAATAGACGACTGTAAAAATTTGCCGGTTATTATGTTTTTTATATACCCCTTGTTTTGTTCAAATACTGCTACTGTATCACCCGTGGCACTATAACAGATTATTGGGTTAAAAAAGGGCATCGCTTTATGTCTGAAAGGAGTAAGCTTTTTTAGATCAATACTTTTATAAACAGAATCATCAGTGATCATATTGATTACACCTGTTCGTATATTATAGTTAGATGAAGTAAGATCTAAACCTAAATCAGCTACTTCTCGTTTAAAAGATCCAATTTTGCGATTCTTTTTGATATCAACTTTTATTATATCCGAGTAAGCTAAGGCATACAAAACGCCAGTTATGCCTGAATAATTTCCGCCACCTAATTGCCTATCAGGACTACATCCGAATTAATTTTACGAATAGGCGTAAAATTAGATCCATTAAACAGAGTGAATACCTGATCTTCCCGGGTTAGTCCCTTACTTAAAATAAAGTCTTTATTATCGTTAGAGGGGATGAGTATGAAATCAGGACTTAGCACCGGTAATGATTTTAAAATTTTACCAGAATAAATATCTCTGAATTCTAAATCCCTATCTTGAAAATTACTTGCTATAACCCGGTTCAAGGGGAGGTAGTAGCAGTTGGATATGTCTTCTGAAAGTTTATATTCGAAATCGAGCTTTTTTTCATTCACATTCCAAATTTGCCAACCTTTGCTGTTCCATAACAACACATGTGCAGTATCCAAAACCTCCAAATAAGCTTCATATGTATTTAAACGTAAACTAGTTAGTCTGGTTTGTTTCTGTGTACTTAGGTCAGTAACCAATATCCCTCTATCATAAGTATAAATCTGTTTGTCATCTGCGGTAAACTTCCCACCTTTTTCTCTTAAATTGAAAATCAGTTTGCCAGTGATGGTAGAGTAACAGGCTTTCCCGAGGATGATTTTATTGCCATCGTTGCTGATTGCAATTTCTTCTACTTTCGTTTCAAAGAATGTATAAAGTTGTTCGTGGGTTTTTATATCCCACATAATCACCTTCGCATCTTCAGCCGTATAAAGATATTTTCCTTGTTTATCCGTTGATGTCACCTCAATCTTTAGAGCATGCCCCGATGGAATTACGATATTGCCCGTTTGTGCATAAACGGATGTCAAACTAGACAGAAAAACTAGATACAGGTAAAATTTACGTGTCATAGTTGTATTATTAAACTCTTTAAATATTTAAAATTACTTCATTACCTCTACCGGAAAATCATTTCCAAACCCACAACTAGCCGGGAATTGTGCCGATCCGTTGTATTTCTGCATGAGCGCGGGAACGCCGGTTTACAAAAGTTTTTGAGCCTATTCACCGTAGTCATTCTTTTATTCGCGGCCTCTCCTTTTAGCTCTTGTAGCGAGACATAAGTGAAAGCTCAATGGTACTCTAAAAAGAAACTTGCAGGTAACGGAAATCATCCTTAACATACAAGTTACGATACGTTTTATTATTGGTGTTTAATTTCTACCATC
>DASWMZ010000024.1:0-16714 GCA_036399495.1 Pedobacter sp. | reverse complement strand
ACTTTTGAATGGCTCAAAAAACGGGGGAGCTTACAATTACATATGTTAAGGATTTTGGAAAGGATTCAGATTTGTGTTTAGTAGCCGAGATAAATGGAACGTTGGTAGGCGCTATCTGGACAAGGATATTTCCAGAACTTGAGAGGGGGTTTGGTTATGTCAATGATAAAACACCAGAATTGAGTATGTCAGTTAGTGAAGGTCACAGGAAAATGGGGATAGGAATTAAGTTGCTGAATGACATGATAAATAAGTTAAAAGACCTACAATATGAACAGGTTTCACTGAGTGTGAATAGGCTAAATTATGCTTATAAAATGTATCAAGAATTTGGGTTTGAAGACGTAAGCTCTGACGAGAAATCAGCAATAATGGTTAAACCCTTAATTCAACGTGACTGATGACAAACCCGTATTTGTTGCCTCTGACTAAACCGACATTTAAAAACTGTGCTAAAGTTCTCATTGCATTGAAACGATCCGCCTTTTCCAGGGCAGTACATACTCAACGATAAAATTGTAATTAATCCTACTCGTCAAACAAGCGATTCAACCGCTTCAGGAATCGTATATTACACCACTTTTCTAGAGATTAACTTGGAGGTTAAAATAAATACGCGACTTCTTGATGGGTTGGAACTTTTGAAGGTTTCTGAGTCGAATCACGAGTTTCCGTTTCATTACCATGAAGCTTATTGTATTACTCTGGTGCACAAAGGCCTCATAGGGGAGAATGCTAAGACAGCTTCCACCGGGAGTTTGATTGTCTCCCATCCCTTCGAGATTCATAATAACACTCTTATAAATGAAACACGATATAGCTTCATCACTTTCTATATAAGTAACGAGGTTTTCCGTTCTTTAGTTCCTTCAAGAAGCTATGTTTCCTTTCCCGGGAAAGTTATCGACGACCCTCATCTGTATTCAGGCTTTTTCAAGGTAGCGGAATCAATACCTAAAAATCATAACGAAATTGTTGATTCCCTATTTGAAACCCAACTTGTCCGCCTTATAAGACACTTAATTCTCAAGCATTCTAATTGTGAACCGTTCGAATGTAACGATGTTAAAAATACCTCGATAAGTCCAGTCAAAGATTTTATTCTTGAGAATATCGGCCAATCCATAAAACTTGATTCGCTTGCTGCCATTGCAAGTATGGATAGGTATAAGTTCCTTAGATGGTTTAAAAGGGAGGTGGGATTAACCCCTATGGATTATGTTATTTTACAAAGAGTAGAAAGAGGGAAGAAAATGCTAAAAAATGGGAAGCCTTCTGTTCACGCAGCTCTCGATTCAGGTTTCTATGACCAAAGCCACTTCTCTAAATATTTTAAGCACTTTACCGGCATCACACCCGGGGAATATCAGCAACAGTGCAATATATTACAAGACTTCGTTAAATAATAAATTGAGTTTTGTGATGTAATCCCAAACGGGAAACCATACATGGATGCTTTTCAACTCAATACATCAATGAACAGATATCACCTTTCGATTCTTATCCTTTTTTCCGCGCTATGGAGTCCTATACTTAAAGCACAAGGCTTTCAATACGCGAAGCTCGGTAGCTTTTTAAGTAATCTCCAAGGACACAATAAAGCCATGGGAAGCCTGGTCATCTCCAAAGGCAAAGATGCAGTGTACCAAAAATCTTTTGGTTATGGCTATATCTCTGAAAACGACAAGGTCGCTCTGGATAGTAAGACAAAGTACAGGGTTGGGTCAATTACGAAAGTGTTTACAGCTGTTATGATTTTCCAGTTGATTGAAAAAGGCCAACTTAAACTAAATACCCCTGTTTCTCAGTTTTTCCCGATCCTGCCGTCGGCGCAGAAAATAACCATTTCGCATTTGCTCAGCCACAAGAGCGGCCTTTTCGATTATGTGGATGGTTGGGATTTGTGGAGACTTAATTATACTTCCAATGAAGAGATGGTTGCAAGAATCGCGAAGCATCCCCTCAAATTTGAGCCAGGAACAAAGATCGAGTACAGCAACTCCGGATATATTTTACTCGGCTATATTTTAGAAAAGATTTATAAAAAGCCTTTTAGTGCTATTCTTAAAGAAAAGATAACTTCTAAAATAGGCATAACTGATACTTACTACGGGGGTAAAGCTGATTTTAAATTGAAAGAAGCCCTTTCTTATGTTTTTGAAAACGGCAGCTGGGTACAACAGCCGGAAACAGATATGAGTGCAGGCAACGGAGCAGGGGCAATCTTGTCCACTGGAGCAGATTTAAACAAGTTCGCATTTAAGCTTTTTACAGGCAACCTTATTAAGAAAGAGAGCCTAAACTTCATATTGGGATCAAGAGAGGGTACCGGTATCGGCTTGGAAAAGACGCCTTTTTATGAGCATGCGCTTTATGGCCACTCTGGTCAGATAGATTATTTTCAAAGCTGGATGTTATATTTTCCAAAAGAAAGTTTAGCGGTGACAATTCTCATTAATGGCTTTGGGGGCGAATCTATCAACACTATTTTAAAAGGCGTGCTACACATTGTCTTTAACAAGCCGTTTAAAATTCCTAACTACGAGTCGGTACAACTAAAGCCAGAAGAACTCGAAAAGTTTGTAGGAGAATACAGCTGTATTCAGCCTGCATTGAAAATTAATATAACGAGGAACGGGGCCGAGTTATTTGCCCAGGCAGAGGGACAGCCAGCTTTTCCCTTAAAAGGGAAAGCAAATGGGGAGTTTCATTTCAGCCAGGCCGGCGTTGTTATTAAGTTCTCACCTGATTACATTGGATTTGTCTTGAATCAAGGAGGTGGAGAATATAAGTTTAACCGGTTAAAGTAATTCAAGGATTTTTACATTTAGTAAGTTTAAAAACTAGCAGTCCAAAGCATGTTTTTGTTTGGATACAAAAGAAAACGAATGAAAGACAATTGACAGCAAGAGTGTTTACGTGGAATAGCGGTACAATAATCTCAAAAAACGATTGTTATCCTTAAAGATAAGTGAAATATATACACTATCGTAGCTTATATTCGCTAGCGATGGGCAATAACAAAAAACACCTATATATTTCCCTAATGATTCTGTCATTTGCAGTAACCTCATGTTTCCGAAGCAACAAGCATGTGGAAGTAGTAAGAGCTCAACTTAGTTATACGGCAAAGTTGCAGGAAGAAAATGTTAATCTTTCATTTGGAAAAGTGGTTAAGGGGAGCTTTTTAAGCTTTCTAATAGCGAAAGACATTTTTACCGACTTTACGGATACCTCTGCTTATAGGAGGACAATTATAATTACGATACCCATAGTTGACTCAGCTTTCTCTCTTACTAAAAAAGATTCTTTACGGGCATTCAAATTAATAAGAACTGATTGTAGAGGGCTATGTGCTGATTCTAAAATCGAACCAGTTGATGAAGGAGAAATTTGGGGTAAAAGAATTAAGGGACTGAAGTGGAAAATATTCATCAAGCATAAGGACTTCTTATTAGATACTGTATTAAATTTCAAGATAAATAAGGTAGGTGTAGCCCAATTAAAAAAGTAACAGCCTATACCATGGGCTCTGTTAATGATGTCGATGTGTAACAGGGCTTCACCGTTAATCTCAAAAAACGATCGTTTTATGAGACTATAACTTTCTTAGTTTATCCTATATTCTAAATGTGAAAGCTCTCTCTCAATTATTTCTATGGAAATGCGAAAGGCTTTAATTCTCCGTTCCAGCAAAGTTTGTTGAGCAGATTTGTCTTTTAATTTCGGTAACGCCTTTTCACATTTATTGATGGTCGAACAGATTGCTTTTTTTGCTTCTTCCAGTTCTGTTTTCGTGTAAATTCTCATGTTCGTTTTTTGCGAATGATTAAGAAGCCTTAAATACTTCAACCATAATTTCTATGCTTCTCCTGGTGTCCTACGTTTTCTAAGACTACAAAGTCCGTTATCGCGCACATTTTATTTGATAATTTTAAGGAATGGCAGATAGGTATTATGTATAAAGAGGCTTGAGAACCGTGCTTCTGCTAGAATGCCCTCCATGTAGCCAAACTTTTTATAGGAAACGAAATTTTTATAATGGGTGGAAAACCGTTGATCAAACCATAGTAAAAAGCTTGATTAAAGGTTGCAGGACTGCAAATGGCACAAATAATTATTTCATTAGATAATTCTTTGAGCTTATTCAGAAGGAAAACTGCGTCAGATGTTCGTATTACATGGAAAACAGACTTGCTAATGAAACATCCCAAATTCCGCATGGCATATAGTCCTCTCCCAGCTCTTTTCGTATGAAATCTATATTGTGGATGTTATTTCTTTGTTTCTGCTTTATGGCAGAGCCAATTAGAGATTCTGATTTGTCTATTCCTAACCCGCTTTTGATTCTGGGAGCAAGTTTAAAAAGTAAGTCTCCCTCTCCACAACCCAATTCTATTACTCTAGAATTAGAGCTTACCAGGCTGTTGATTTGACTACGAATTGGAGCTAAATTATCTACAGCTTTTATATTCATACATCTACTTGACTAGTCAATACCTTTCCCGCCCAGTAGTTCGAGTTCCTGCCCTTTTTGAGGTGGTCCGGCAAGTAAGGGAATTGCTTTAGAGATCAATTCTTTCACACCGTCAACATTCAGGGAGTTATCATGATCTTCTTTACTGTCCCATATTTCTGTAATCCAAACCGAGACATCATCATCCTTATCTTTTCCGATGACATACAGGATACATCCCTGTGCTGTGGAAATCAACTTCGAGGCTTCCAGTAAAATAGAAGCCAATTCCTCGCCGCGTCCTGATTGGGCGGTTAGTTTTCCGTGGAGCAAATACTTGTTCATTATAGTCTATTTTGTCAGTGTTAGATTAATCCAAGTAAAAAAACAACAGACCATGTGTGGGATAGTTTTCAATTAATCTGATCCATACTTTCCTCGCTTTGATTTATCCAACAATCAGCACTAAACAGAGACTTATTTAATCTATTTTTGTTCTACATCGCTTGAGGTGCTCATTATCATAGCAGGTAGCTAGCCAAATTCACAGAACTGAAAATACTGGGACCATTGAGATTTTAGAGTGCACTTACAAATCACGAATTACCAACAAATGGGCTACAAAACTGCAAATCCCGACAAATCAATTTCTTTATTCGTAAAGAATATTTTGGTTTTTGAAGAAGATGAACAAAATCTGAAAACTGTACTTCCTTTTTTTGCTGACGGTTACCCCGGACTCATATTTCAAGAAACGATGAACGGGCTTTTAATAAAGCCCCACGAGAAGTTAATGCCCACGTTCTTTTTATACGGGCAAACCATAAACCCTATTGAACTGGCAATGACCGGCCCCTACAAACTTATTGTATTCCAGCTTTATCCATTTGTACTTAAAAGCTTCTTTAATGTAGAACCAAAAGACCTTAATGACAACTGTTACGATTTAACTGACTTTGAGAATAATCTTGGAACAGACACACTTACAAAGCTGAATAGGACTAGCGCTCACGAAAGAATTAATATCATTACTATCTTCCTTCGGTTACTATTTCAAAAGAAGCAAAAAAAGCTTGACTTAACCATTGCTGCTGCTATCGAAAAAATACTGAGTGCTAAGGGCAAGCTAAATATCGGAAGTCTTTGCCGAGAACTTAATTTAACTGAACGAACTTTTGAACGAAGATTTATAAATTCCGTTGGAGTTACCGCAAAGCAGTTTTCAAAGATTATTCAATTCCAACAATCGCTAGAGCAATTAACCATGAAGGACTATACTAAACTTACCGACATTGTATACTCAAATGGATTTGCCGACCAATCTCATTTCATAAAGGTGTTTAAATCTTTCACAGGAAAAACACCTTTGGTATTTAGATCGCAAAACTGATTTTGTCGGTTTTGTTCTATTTATCGGCCTAATACTTCTACACTTTTGACTCATAAATTATAGCATACAATATGAGCAACAGAATTTTAGTATTAGGTAGTACAGGCAAAACCGGCAAACGAGTAGCCAAACGTTTACAAGATTTGAACATGCCAATTCGCTTAGGTTCGAGAGACGGTCAACCATCTTTTAACTGGGAAGAGCCAAGCAACTGGCAGGAAGTTCTTAATGGGATCGAGAGCGTTTACATAACTTTCCAACCGGATTTAGCGGTACCCGATGCGGTGGAAAAAATCAGGCTATTTACAGAAACAGTCAAAAAAACGAATGTAAAGCACTTGGTGCTTTTATCTGGAAGAGGCGAAAAGGAAGCACAGGCTTGTGAGCAACTAATTATTCAATCCGGTTTAGATTGGACCATTATAAAGGCGAGCTGGTTTATGCAAAATTTTAGCGAAAACTTTCTACTTGACTCCATTTTAAGCAGTGAAGTAGTGCTTCCTACTATTAAATCACTAGAGCCATTTGTTGATGCGGATGATATTGCCGAAGTTGTAGTTTCGGTATTGACTGATAAAAAACACTGTGGTAAAATTTATGAACTCACCGGTTCGGAGTTATTATCTTTTCAGTCGGCAACTTCACAAATAGCCAGAGAATTAAACCGGCCTATCGCTTATACCGAAATAAGCATCGAAGACTATGTGGGTGCACTTAAATCTTATCAACTGCCGGATGATTTTATTTGGTTGATACAGTATCTGTTTACAGAAGTGCTTGATGGACGAAATGAATCTTTGAGCGATGATATCGAAGCGATCTTAGGCAGAAGGCCAACAACCTTTAAAGAATATATATCCAAAACAGCAGAAACCGGGATATGGAAAGCTCAGTAAACTCTAATATCTTTCATCTCACGGCCATACTGCTTACCGGTTTATTAGCCGGGCTTATGTACGGTTATAGTTGCTCAGTGTTAAAAGGATTGGGAAACTTACAAGATGACGTTTACTTACGGTCTTTCCAATCTATCAACCTGGCCATTCAAAATCCATATTTCTTTTTAAGCTTTATGGGTAACTTATTGGTTCTTCCTATTGCAAGCTGGTTAAGCTATAAACAAGACAATGCGGTGTCGTTGTATTTTTTACTAACGGCAGCGTTGATTTATATTATTGGAGTATTTGGAGTAACCGTTTTCGGTAATGTTCCTCTCAACGACCGCCTGGCAAACTTTAATATCTTAACAGCAACAGAAAGCGAAATTTCGGTCATGAGAAAGATATTTGAAAACCCATGGAATAAGTATCACTCGATCAGAACCTTTGCATCTATTATTGCGTTTGGTCTTACGGTTTTGTCGTTGTTTACGCGAAAAATTTAGTTAAAACGTTTTCCGATTACTATCAGTTTGAAAATGGACCATTTATTTAAAGCAACCGTAACAACTCATAACAAAAAACATCTGCCGAAAGGCAAAACGCAGCTATGAGCAAAACTGAAGATCAAAATATTTGTCAATGCTTTTCATGCAAAGCATTAATACCGGATATTTCCGGAGAAGTTCATAAATACATGGACTCATCGCCGGGGTGTTGGCACTTGTTTGGGAAAATATTAGAAAAGGAGTTTAGTAATCCTGGTTATAAATTAAACAGCCGATTGACCACAGATGCTTATGCACTCCAGCATTATGGTAAAGCGTCAGTTCCGCAAGCAGTTAAATCGGTTAATCACCATTTAATCAGTTTGACTTTCTATTTTGATTATAAAATGACTGTTCAACAAAGTGATAGGGCATTTAAACTATTGGCTCCATTGAAGGAGAAATTTGAATGGCTTGAACCGCCTGAAAATGTAGGTAGCATTACAGTAGCTGAGGTGATAAAAGCAAAGAATTCTCAAGAGCATCTTAAAGTAGTTGAAGAATGGGCTTACGAATCTTGGATAGCATGGAAGCATCATCACCTTTCGATTAGAAATTTTATCGAAACACATTATTCATTCTAAATCGGCATGGAAATTTTTAACGTCGGCAACCAATCAATAAACTGTTATCTAATAGCAAGTAACACGCACAGGTTGTTGATTGATACAGGCTTTCCTAATTCCTTAAATAATTTGGGACGGGAAATGAGAAAAACAGGATTTAAGGTAAGCGATATTAATTATTTGATTGTAACCCATTTTCATATTGACCATGCTGGTGCCATTCAGGAACTTAAAGATCAAGGAGTAAGATTTATTTTAGTTGATATTCAGCAAAAATTTATTGAACCAATGGAGAAAATGGCGTTTGGAAAGTGGCAATATACTCCATTAAAATCAAGTGATAATGTTGTGATAGCAGCCAATGATTCAAGAAAATTTCTCAAAGGTATAGGATTGAACGGACTTATAGTATCGACACCGGGACACTCTGAAGACAGCATTACTTTGATATTGGATTCAGGAGAAGCTTTTACCGGCGACCTGTATGCCGAATACTTATTGACAGAAAATGATGTTGAACAAATACAATCGTGGAATAAGTTGAAGCAGCTGGGAATTAAAGAAGTCTATCCGGGTCATGGAAATGTATATAGGATTCACAAAACTTAAAGAAAAGCTAACTAATAATGAGAACCCGGCTCGTTGGGTGTAAACTTTATATTTAATACTTAATGTTAAAAGGCGACATAACGACTTAAGGAAATCATCAGTGGTTGGTTCTTGAATAAGGGACGGCATGGCGCTGGTTATTGTGCTAGTATTAACTCTAAGGGAAATGTTTATGTGCGTGGAAACGGAGTATACGGGACTAAGGTACGGCGGGGGTGTTCGACCGGCTTTATGGTTGAAATCGGTGCTTGAAGAATTAAGACGAAGAAAAACATCGCGCCCTGGGTAATACTGGTTGCGATGCACTGAAACAAGGTTGACCTTTTAAAACGAATTGCTCTCTCTAGACTGATCATATGTGCTTGGTCACATCGTATCTTTCGGCAAACACCCGAAAAAAAAATATATCGTTTGCTATGACAAGATAAGGATAGGAAAAAGAAGGAATGGACATAAATGGGAGGGCGGAAATAGGATTAGTCGCAACTTGCCGTCATGTTTGGCGTGTTTGCACGCTACGGGTCTCACTCCGGCCCCCTATTTTTGTAGTCTCCAACACGAAGAACGATTAAACTCATAAAAATTAAGAACATGGAAACTACAAATGCAAAAACTAAAATTACGGTTCAAACTACTGTTAATTCGCCGGTGTCAAAAGTATGGGAGTCATTCAATGCTCCGGAACATATTATGAAATGGAACCAAGCTTCCAAAGATTGGCATTGCCCCGCTTCTGAAAATGACTTGCGGACCGGAGGTAGATTTAAACACACCATGGCGGCAAAGGATGGCAGCTTCAGTTTTGATTTCGAGGGGGAATATATTAATGTCATTGAAAATAAACTGATTAAATACGTTTTAGGCGATGGGAGAACAGTTCAGGTTAAGTTCGAAGGTTCAGGAAATCAAACTCATGTAATCGAAGTTTTTGATGCTGAAACTTCTAATACTATGGAATTGCAACAAACCGGGTGGCAAGCAATCCTCGACAATTTCAAAGGTTACACGGAAGCTGCCTGATACTTATCACCGTTTTTATAATGCCCTTTTCCTGCAGAAAAGGGCTTTTTGGTATTTTGTTTCCCTCAAGTTATCCTTTTCCATTAGCCATAAAAGCCAAATAGCATTATAGTAGTATGCGTAACGTCAAGCCACAATTTTAATAAACACATCTTTATTTGACACCACCGCTTCTGTTCATGCTTACGCACATCTGGAGTTCCTCTTAAGTATGATTAAGTACTATGTCCAAGTTGCGCTCTGCAAAATAGACTCAATCGTTCCGTCCCCGAACTGCAAATATAATGTAGTCAACTGCTCGAATCACACCGACGATGGCTACTGCGGAAATAGGCATGCCAATGAAAATCAGATAGCGCCAATACAAAAAGTGCTAGCTTCTCTTTCCCTAGACGCATACAGCTTTAGCATTCCTGGACATACGAAGGCCAAATCAATCAATAAATATTTTAACCGTCCTCTTGTTAATGCTACAAGGTAAAACCGCTATAGATCGTTTTTTGAGACTAACGGTGAAGGCCTGTTACACATTGAGATCATCAACAGAGCCCATGGTATAGGCTGTTACTTTTTTAATTGGGCTACACCTAGCTTATTTATCTTGAAATTTAATACAGTATCTAATAAGAAGTCCTTATGCTTGATGAATATTTTCCACTTAAGTCCCTTAATTCTTTTACCCCAAATTTCTCCTTCATCAACTGGTTCAATTTTAGAATCAGCACATAGCCCTCTACAATCAGTTCTTATTAATTTGAATGCCCGTAAAGAATCTTTTTAGTAAGAGAGAAAGCTGAGTCAACTATGGGTATCGTAATTATAATTGTCCTCCTATAAGCAGAGGTATCCGTAAAGTCAGTAAAAATGTCTTTCGCTATTAGAAAGCTTAAAAAGCTCCCCTTAACCACTTTTCTAAATGAAAGATTAACATTTTCTTCCTGAATCTTTGCCGTGTAACTAAGTTGAGCTCTTACTACTTCCACATTCTTGTTGCTTCGGAAACATGAGGTTACGGCAAATGACAGAATCACTAGGGAAATATATTGGTGTTTTTTGTTATTGCCCATCACTAATGAATATAAGCTACGATAGTGTATCTTCATTTATCTTTAAGGATAACAATCATTTTTTGAGACTAACCTTCAAGGCTTTGCGGAAATATAGGATAGAAGTCCAATTTCGATGGAGCATTATCCTCCGCAGCAGATGACTTATCCTTAAGCATCAATGGATAAACATTGTACCAATAATTATAGTAACAACTGTCTGTTCAAGGACGGTTGTTTGAGCATGAATGCGTAGACCGGACTGTGATTTAGTATAATCCCAGCCAGTCACAAGCTCCTTCTTCCCGGAGTTAACGCTTAATTGATCCGAAATTCAGAAACACCTGAATCGGAAGAATTGCCTTTGGAATCTTTAGTAATTACCTTCCAGTAATAAACACTGTTAGGGCTAACTTCAACATTATTTAAAATGCTTGTGGTTAGATTACTCGTCTTTATTGCCGGGTTATTAGTGGTTCCGAAGTATATATCATACACAGCAATGTCATTGTCCACGTCCGAACCGTCCCAGTCGAGAGTTACTGTAGATGTTCCGCTCGGAAAAATCTGGCCTATCGTGGGGCCAGTTAAATCTGCGGGAAAGGGCGGATGAGAAATCTGGCCGGGCCCGCCATTGTAAAACTTCCAAATGGCGCTTTTAGCAGTCGCAATAGACTTATCCGATTTTGAAATCACATACCAAGAATACGGAGTACTCCTTGTTAAGGAAACTTCATGCTCCGTACCTGTGACCTGATACATCTCACTTGTTGTTGTGAGCATGTCTTTAATATGCAATTCATAATTGGTGGTATTCGCAGAAGTGCTCCATTTTAAGAGCACTTTGCTTTCTGTATTTGAAATTATTATTCCGGTGTTACATGTTTCATTTTGTGCCGGCACCATCAATTCGGATGCAGTTGGATTAGGCTGCTTGTCATCGTTATCTTTGCATGCGCCCAGCATAAACAATGCTGAGGCTATTACTATTAGTGATCTCATTTTTTTACAATTTTATATAGTGATTCCGAATTGCTTACAGTTAGCTTCATACTGTAAATACCTGGTCTTAATGATGAAAGGTCGAGTTGAAGGATTCCGTAATGATTGATAAATTTCTCAATAAATGCCCGTTTACCATCCAGCGTCCAAATTTCAACTATAGCTGGTTGCACAACATTATTGCTTAATCTTAGATTCAGAACTTTGTCAAACGGATTTGGATAAACCAATACTCGGCTTTCTACGTTGATTACACGTTCGATTATACCCTGGCAACGCTGATCAGTAGATACCTTTAAATTATTTTTCCCGGCAGATAAAGGAAGATAAATTTCGTCATTGCTGGTTTGAAAAAGTGTACCATTGACTTCAACGTTATAATTAGTTCCTCCCTTCAACGCAAGGCGTATTTTGTTTTCTGACTGATCTATCGATGTATATACTGACAAATCCTCAGGCTCAGTAACCACTATATCGAAGCACTGTTTATAGTCAGCCTGCCCCGATACAGTAACACAGGCAGTGTACTTACCAGCAAGCAGGCCTGTCACCGATAAACTGTTATTTACAAATGCTGGGGTTTGGTTGAAGTTCGGGCCAGTAATAACAGCGTTATAGTTGTGCGGCTGTCCAGCTGTTATCACGAAGGAGCCATTGTTACTCGTCTTACAAGTTTCACCGCTACTTACTATTTGAAAATTATTTACGGGTAGCTTAAATACTGCTTTTACTAATACAGGTGCAGAAGTTGATACCGTGCTTCCAGATACCATACTAACAGCATAGCTTCCACTTTCTATAGCAGTGTATGAGGGGGCTGTAGCGTTGGGAATATCGACACCGTCTTTCGCCCATTGATAACTATATCCGGGGACACTACCTGTTGGCTCTTTTAAAATAACACTACCACCCATTTTAAACGTGGTAGAACTATTTGAAATAATACTTGGGACGTAAATAAATCCAGATTTACTAACAGTTCCATTAAGGGTAATAAGGGTAACGTCGCCACCGGGGCCAGCCCCCACGGTAGCAGTAATACTTGTGGCAGAATTTACAGTGAAAGAACTTGCTGCCGAGCCGCCGAAGCTTACGGCAGTCGCTCCACCCAGAT
The DNA here is from genome assembly GCA_036399495.1 of Pedobacter sp. Lineage (GTDB taxonomy): Bacteria > Bacteroidota > Bacteroidia > Sphingobacteriales > Sphingobacteriaceae > Paradesertivirga. The sequence goes on along the minus strand of DASWMZ010000024.1, from coordinate 4,085 downwards.
TAGTTCCTGTTATAGTCACTTGCGTGCCTATAGCGGCTGAGGATGGTGTAAACGAAGTTATCGTTGGTGCCGGAATAAAAGTAAAACCAGCGAGATTGGCTGTTCCTCCGGCAGTGGTTACAGAGACGTTTCTGCTGGTTCCAGCTCCCACTAAAGCAGTGATACTTGTAGAGGAATCTACAGTGAAAGAGGTTACTGCCGTGCCGCCAAAGCTTACATCAGTCGCTCCGCTTAAATTTGTTCCTGTTATAGTCACTTGGCTACCCGAAGCGGCTGAGGATGGTGTAAATGAAGTTATCGTTGGTGCCGGAATAAAACCAAATCCCGCAAGATTGGCCATTCCCCCAGCAGTGGTTACAGAAACGTTTCCGCTGTTTCCCGACCCCACAGTGGCTGTAATACTTGTGGAAGAATTCACAGTGAAAGAGCTTGCCGCCGTGCCGCCGAAGCTTACAGAAGTCACTCCGCTCAAATTTGTTCCTGTTATTGTCACCTGAGTGCCGATAGCCGCTGAAGATGGTGTAAACGAAGTTATCGTTGGTGCCGGAATAAAGCTAAAACCGCCGAGATTGGCCGTTCCTCCGACTGTGGTTACAGATACATTTCCGCTGGTTCCAGTTCCCACGGTAGCAATGATTGTGGAAGAATTCACCGTGAACGAGGTTGCCGCTGTCCCGCCGAAGCTTACGGAAGTTGCTCCACCCAAATTAGTTCCTGTTATAGTCACTTGCGTGCCCATAGCGACCGAAGATGGTGTGTACGAAGCTATAGTGGGTGGCGGAGTAAAGCTAAAACCAGCAAGATTGGCCGTTCCTCCAGCAGTGGTTACAGATACGGTTCCGCTGGTTCCTGAACCCACGGTAGCAGTAATACTTGTAGGAGAATCTACAGTAAACGAGCTTGCGACGGTGCCGCCAAAGCTCACGGCAGTTGCTCCGCTAAAATTAGTTCCTGTTATTATCACCTGTGTGCCAGAAGCAGCTGAAGATGGGGTAAACGAAGTTATCGTTGATGCCGAAATAAAGCTAAAACCAGCGAGATTTGCCGTTCCTCCAGAGGTGGTTACAGAAACATTTCCGCTGGTTCCTAAACCCACGGTAGCAGTGATACTTGTAGAGGAATTTACAGTGAATGAGCTTGCTGCGGTGCCGCCAAAGCTCACGGCGGTTGCTCCGCTCAAATTAGTTCCGCTTATTGTCACCTGGGTACCAGAAGCTGCTGAAGTTGATGTGAACGAAGATATCGTTGGTGCAGGAATAAAAGTAAAACCAGCTAGATTTGCCGTTCCTCCAGCAGTAGTTACAGATAGGTTTCCGCTAGTTCCAGCTCCCACGGTAACTGTTATACTTGTGGGAGAATTAACCGTGAACGAGGTTGCAGCTGTTCCGCCGAAGCTTACAGAAGTCGCTCACCCAGATTTGTTCCGGTTATAGTCACTTGGCTAGCCGAAGCTGCTGAGGATGGTGTAAACGAAGTTATAATGGGTGGCGCAGGAATAAAACTAAAACCTGCAAGATTTGCCGTTCCTCCGGCAGTGGTGACAGATACGTTTCCGCTGGTTCCAGCTCCAACGGTAGCGGTTATACTTGTAGGAGAAATTACAGTGAAAGAGCTTGCTGCCGTCCCGCCAAAGCCTACAGCAGTCGCTCCAGTAAAAAAGCTTACATCAGTCGCTCCGTCCAAATTAGTTCCGGTTATAGTCACTTGCGCGCCTGTAGCTGCTGAAGATGGTGTAAATGAAGTTATCGTGGGTGCCGGAATAAAACTAAAACCAGCGAGATTGGCTGTTCCCCCAGCAGTAGTTACAGACACGCTTCCGCTAGTTCCTGGACGCACGGTAGCAGTAATACTTGTAGCAGAATTCACACTAAAAGATGCAGCATCTGTATTTCCGAAGATTACAGCAGTTGCTCCGCTCAAATTAGTTCCGGTTATTGTTACTTGCGCACCGATAGCGGCTGACGATGGTGTAAACGAAGTTATAGCGGGTGGAGCCGGAATAAAACTAAAACCAGCGAGAGTTGCTGTCCCCTCCACAGTGGTTACAGATACGCTTCCGCTGGTTCCTGAACCCACGGTACCTGTAATGCTTGTAGGAGAATTCACTGTAAAAGAGGTTGCTGCCGTGCCGCCGAAGCTTACGGCAGTCGCGCCACCCAGATTTGTTCCTGTTATTGTCACCGTAGTTCCGATACTACCGAAAGCCGGGCTATAAGAGGAAACTATAGGTGCTAATGGGTTAACCGTTGTCAAAGTTAAAGGCCTGACTGACCTGCCACTATTATTTATCGCAGTGATATCATAGACTGTTGTTGGCGAGCCTGTAGTTGGTGTTCCACTTATTATACCTGTTGCACTATCAAAATTTAGACCTGCAGGTAAAGACGGAATTATGGTATAACCCGTTAGGATAATTCTTCTAATTTTGTTGTTTTCTGAATCAGCCACATATAAACTGCCTGTGCCATCTAAACATAAGCCATTGATAGCAGAGAAGCCAGCTGCTTCCCCTATGCCGTCGGCCGAGCCTCGCACTTCCGTTCCTGCTAAAATGCTCGCAGTATCACTAGCATCTATTTTTCGCACAACACCATAGTATTCTCCAACATAGACATTCCCTAATGCATCTATCGTAACACTCAAAGGCATTGAGCCTAAAATTGTATTTCCCGCAAAGGTGCTTACAATACCGGCGGGAGAGATTTTTCGTATGGCCACGTTGTTATAGTCTGCAACAAATACATTCCCCGAGATGTCAACCGCAATACCTTCTATGTTGTTAAAACTTGCTGAAGTACTTCCATCTATAAAATCGCGATTTCCACTGCCGGCGAAGGTGCTTACATCACCTGCTGGGGTAATTTTTCGGATAACGTTGTTTCCAGCGTCCCCTACATACGCATTACCTGAAGCATCCACTGCTATACTTACCGGGTATGCAAATCTCGCTAAGCCTCCGGGGGGGCCATCTATCCAGCCCATAATTCCATCTCCTGCCAGCGTACTTACAAGTCCCGAAGGGGTAATTTTTCTAATTTTGTGGCCTGCCTTCTCGGTCACATAAAGATTACCTGCTGCGTCAATCGCTATGCCTTGGGGCATATTGAAGCTCGCTAATATACCTTGACCGTCCATAGATCCGGAGGAGCCGCTTCCTGCCAAAGTGCTTACCTCACCGGAAGGGCTGATCTTTCGGATTAGATTATTGACGCTTTCTGCTACGTATATGTTTCCGGAAGCATCTGCAACAATCCCATAGGGTGACCGAAAACTTGCTGCAGAACCGATACCATTGTTCGAGCCTTTCGACCCACTGCCAGCAAAAGTCGTAACCTCGCTATATATTTTGTTGGCACCGAACCGCCACTGTTTGAAGGCGCTAAAGGTGTGATAGGTGTCCCTATATTATAACTTTGGGGGCTTGCATATGATATAACGGGCACTTGAGCTACCACTTGTGTGGTAGATCCGCCAATTAGAAAAAGGAGTGTAAAAACTCTTAAATAGTTTAGGTATTTCATTAACCAGTATAAGATGTTAGGTATAATCAAGGCCTTTTATACCTTTTTTTCACTGATGGGTTTCAATGTTTTTGTTAAGGCTTCAAATTACTAAGGCAATAAAGTATCCCCTAGAAATAGAAAAGGCATCAAGTAGAAGAGTGAAGACCGCTAAAAAACAAATTATAACATCGAACTACTGTTGGTAAAGGGCAGGGAAAAATAGTGGACACTACCGATCAAGATTATTCAAATGAACTTAGCACGGAAGTGTTTATGCAGGTCGTTTGCATTTGGTACGTGGTAGTGAGTTTTCATCGGCATATTTTGTTATTTTAGCACATAAGTTATCGTTTTATGAGACTATTATTTGGCTCTACGACGATCGCAGAAAACTTTACCCCTTTCGTTACCCGGCTAAAAACTAAGTTCAATGTAGAAATTTTGAAAGTTACGTCCTCACCATTTTTACAATGGCTGGGGTTAGCAGAAGTTATATATTTATTCAGATTGTATTTTGTCATTACGAACAGGTGAATAGTCCGTTTTGACTTGACCGTTTACGAGTATTTTAGTAAATGTAAG
>DASWMZ010000023.1:0-4803 GCA_036399495.1 Pedobacter sp. | reverse complement strand
ACCCTAAAGGTCTTATTATCAGAATATCATGCCTCAGAAATTGCAATTCTTTTCGAATCACTCTCCCAGGAAGCACGTGAGAAAATTATTAATGTTCTTCCTTTAGAAGTCGCCTCGGAGGTTATTTCTGAGATGGATGTTGAGACTCATCCGGAAAAAATTCTCGACAATCTGGATCGTGAAAAGCGAACAGAAATTGTTGAAGAAATGGATTATGATGATGCTGCAGATATTATCAGTCTTTTATCAGAAGAACGGCAAAACGAGATCCTTACCGATATCGATCAGGAAGATGCTTCCTCCATTCGTTCACTTTTAACTTACGACGAGGACACGGCCGGTGGACTGATGAACACCCAGGTTCTGAAAGTTAACAGCAGCCTTACAAAAAAGGAAGCACTTGAAGAAATAATTAGGCTTTCTGAAGAAATAGAAGAGTTTTATACCATCAATGTAGTTGATAATTATAATCATCTGGTAGGTATCGTATCCCTTAAAGACATCATCAAGTCCAAATATTCCGTCCATATCCGCGAATTGATTAAAGCCGATTTCGTATTTGTGAACGCAACAACAGATCAAGAAGAAGTAGCCAAGCTTTTATCTCAATATAATCTTACGAGTATTCCCGTAGTAGATGATGAAATGCATCTTTTAGGCCGCATCACATTTGATGATGTAATTGATGTTCTCGAGGAAGAAAGTACTGAGGATATGTTAAAAATATCCGGAGTGTCTGAAGATGAGGAACTTGCGGGTAACTGGAGAGAGGCTGTAAAAAGTCGGCTTCCCTGGTTAGTGTTAAACCTCGGAACCGCAGTTCTTGCGGCATCTGTAACCCGGCACTTTGATAATACGATTAATTTGTTACCCGTATTGGTTGGATATATGGGCATTATTGCGGGAATGGGAGGTAATACAGCCACTCAGGCGTTGGCTGTTACGGTCCGCCGGATTTCATTGAATGATTTAACTGATAACCAGGCATTTAGAACGGTTTTGAAAGAATTTTCAGTGGGATTGATCAATGGTGCTGCCATCGGATTCTTTGTGTTTCTTTTTGCTTCTTTCTACGATCAAAATCCGATGCTTGGCCTGGTCGTTTTTCTGGCCATGACTGGTAATCTCATCATCGCCGGTATCGCCGGATCTTCAATTCCGTTGATTTTAAAGCGGGTAGGTATCGATCCGGCCATAGCCTCTTCCATTATCATTACAACTTTCACCGATTCCTTTGGCTTCTTCCTGTTATTAGGATTGGCGACTAAATTATTGCTATAAATTAGTTCTCGTATCCCGTTTTGACTTTTTAATTTTTAATTTTGACTTTTATCTCAAGCATGGAAATCAGACACGACTGGACCCAAGAAGAAATAGCAGCAATCTATCATAGCCCTTTGTTAGATTTAATATATCGTGCCGCAACAATTCATCGTCAGAATAAAGATTATTCTGAAGTGCAGATAAGCAGTTTATTATCAATTAAAACTGGTGGTTGCAGCGAAGATTGTTCTTATTGCCCCCAAGCGGCCAGGTATAATACCGGCGTTGAGGTGCAGGCATTAATGTCTGTTAGTCAGGTGACCGAAGCTGCTCAAAAAGCAAAGGACGGCGGCGCATCTCGCTTATGTATGGGTGCTGCCTGGCGTGAAGTTCGGGATAACCGTGATTTTGATAAAGTGATCGATATGGTTAAAGCAGTAAACAGCCTCGATATGGAGGTTTGCTGTACGTTAGGAATGTTGACAGAATCGCAGGCGAGCCGTTTGGCAGATGCAGGTCTTTATGCTTACAATCATAATCTTGATACATCGGAAGACGATTACAAACGCATTATAACTACACGCACGTTCGACGACAGGCTTAGAACGATCGATAATGTTCGCAAAGCGAGGATTAGTGTTTGCAGTGGCGGTATAATCGGCTTAGGCGAAACGGTGGAAGATCGAATTTCCATGTTGAATACGCTTTCAAATATGCCCATGCATCCGGAATCGGTTCCAATAAATGCTTTGGTTCCTGTAAAAGGTACTCCTATGGAAAATCAGCCTCGAGTTCCAATTTGGGATATGCTGAGGATGATAGCCACGGCAAGAATCATTATGCCTAAAACAGTAGTACGGCTTTCGGCCGGAAGAACTGAGATGAGTTTAACCGATCAGGCTTTTTGTTTTATGGCGGGTGCTAATTCGATTTTCGCGGGTGATAAATTATTGACTACACCAAATCCGGCTTTTAACGAGGATATGCAAATGTTCGAACTTTTAGGTTTAAAACCTCGCGAAGCATTTAAAAACGGTAGGCCTGCAAACAGCCTGGCTCAAGAGCAATCGGTGTAAAAATATCCTTACATCAAACATAATTGCTGTTTCTGAATTTAAGAGGATAGTATCTTACTTTCTGGATGAAACCTAAAATTATTTACGTTTATGATGCGCTTTGTGGCTGGTGTTATGGTTTTAGTCCGGTAATAAAATCTATTTACGAACGCTATCAGAAGCATTTCGATTTCGAAGTTTTAAGTGGAGGCATGATGCTTGGCAACCGAACCGGACCGATTAGCGTAGTTGCTCCATACATTAAAACTGCTTATCACACCGTAGAAGAAACTACCGGTATTATATTTGGCGAAGGATTTTTGAGAGAGGTCGAAAAAGGCGACATGATTATGGATTCTGAAAAACCAGCAATTGCTTTGTCTGTTTTTAAATCCTACCATCCTGATAAAGCAATTTTATTTGCCCATGATATTCAGAATTGTATAAACTTCGACGGCAAAGGTCCGAATGATGAAGAGATGTACAGATACCTGGCTGTAAACTTTGGCATTGATCCCGATGAATTTATGCATAAAATGCACGAAGAGAAGTTTAAACAATTGGCTTACTATGATTTCGCTTTAGCAAAACAGTTGGAAGTATCTGGTTATCCGGCGGCGTTTATCCAGTCCGCCGATAATCACTTTTATATGATTGCCAAAGGTTTTACCCTTTTAGAAGATTTAGAAGCACGAATCGAGAAAGTTTTAACCGAAATCAATTAGTAATTTGTTAATTTTAATTTTTCTAATAAGAGAAGGCTCACATTCGCGTTTTAAACCAAATGAAAATTTGAGAGTCTGTAGTTTAAACCAAAGGCATAGATTCACACAAAACCTAACCAATCAATAAAAAAATGCAAGAAAAAAACTCACGCAGAACTGTCTTAAAATCAATTGCTGGTGGCGCTGCTGCACTTAGTGCAGGCTTATTTGTTCCAGGTAGTCTCCAGGCTTTTGAGTCTGTCGAAGAAAAGAAAAAATGGAAACTTAAAGGCAGAATCAATCATTCTGTGTGCAAATGGTGTTATGGATCTATCCCTTTAGATGAATTTTGTAAAGCAGCTAAGGCAATGGGCATTTCTTCTGTTGAACTTTTGGGTCCGGATGAGTGGCCTACCTTAAAAAAATATGGCTTGACTTGTGCAATGCCATGGGGTGCCGGTAAAGGTATTTCGGAAGGATTTAATGATGAAAAGTTTCATGATGAATTAATTGCCAGCTACGAAGGCATTTTTCCTAAACTTGCTGCCGCTGGATATGATAAAGTGATTTGCTTCTCTGGAAACAGAAATGGAATAAGTGATGAACAGGGTTTAAAAACCTCTGCAAAAGGGTTAAAGCGATTAATGAAAAGTGCTGAAAAATATAAAGTCACCATGACGATGGAGCTGTTAAATAGCAAAGTTGATCATAAAGACTATCAGTGCGATAATACGAAGTGGGGAATAGATCTTGTAAAATTAGTTGACTCTGATAACTTTAAGCTTCTGTATGATATTTACCATATGCAAATTATGGAGGGTGACGTAATTCGGACCATAAAGAACAATCATAAATATTTCTCTCATTATCATACCGGAGGAGTACCTGGAAGAGCGGAAATTGATGCTACTCAAGAATTAAATTATCCTGCAATTATGCAGGCAATTATAGATACGGGTTACAAAGGACATGTGGCGCAAGAATTTATTCCGAAAAAGACTGACAAACTTGCATCCTTAAAAGAAAGTATCCGTATATGTGACGTGTAAACAAACAAAACATATTAATAGATAGTAATACAGATGAAACCATTAGAGCATACCGATCAATTAGCAAACTGATTATGCTCTCGATAGCTTCATGACCATTAAAAACAACAAAACTCACATGAAAAAATCTTTAGTTATTTTAAGCACATTCGCAATTGCTGTTATTTGTAGCAGCAGCACATTAATCACAACCGAAAAAAATAATAATCTAACAGATGCTCAGCCTAAGAAAGTAGTTTTTGCGAAAGCGGATATTGCAAAAGGGAAAGCCTTGCTTCCAAAATCAGATTGCCTTGCTTGTCATAAAGTAGATGCGAAAATTGTAGGTCCGGCTTACAACGATGTGGCTTTAAAATATAAAGACACCGAAGAAAATGTAAAATATCTTGCAGGTAAAATTATTAAAGGTGGTGCTGGTGTTTGGGGCCAGGTTCCAATGTCTCCGCATCCAACACTTACAGTAGCCGATGCAAGAAATATGGCGAAATATATACTTTCTCTAAAGTAGGAAACCCTTAAAATATTAAAAGCGCTACAGTTTACTGTGGCGCTTTTTTGTTAATATGATGTTGCTGCTTATAGAAAGCTATCTTGTAAGCTCCCCCGTTTTTTGAGCCATTCAAAAGTTGACTCGCTAATTTATTAATTCGGGTAATAAATCCATAGGTGTTTTGAAATTTAGTGCCTCATGAGGTCTGTGGTAATTGTAATCAACCATCCATTCATCCGCTT
>DASWMZ010000022.1:0-2866 GCA_036399495.1 Pedobacter sp. | reverse complement strand
CTATAGAACCATCTCTGATAGCTTTTCCAAAAAAAGCATGGTCAGGACAATATCAGCCATGCAAGGTGAACTAACCTAATACCAAAGCTGGTGTGTAGTAGTTTACTAAAGAGAAATAGAATCCTTGTAATTGCTTTGCTTAGCCAACAAGAATGTTCGCTTTCTCAGCATTTTTGTATTAATCCTTCCGTCAATCTAACTAATGTCATTCCTTAAGGATCGGGTTATATCATTGGCATGTAACAAAAGATCGGGCAACCGGCATAGGGAAATACCAGGAAATTTATTCTTATAACAAAAGACTCATCCATCAAATGACCATTTTATCTATGTGTTTTTTTTGACCTTTTATAAGCTTTTCCCTGCCGTCGGCATAACCTTTACCTGGCGCTGATGAGTTAGTTTTATATAAGGTATACCGTCGTATAGGTAGACGACACCAGTTATGCAAACATCTTTTTTTGTGTAGAAGGCATCTCGATTCAGATTCTCGAACTTGTCCTTATCCTCTTCCCAAATAATTGCCCTTGCCTTTGGCGCAGAAAGGCTGTACTGAAAATCCAGAATGGTTGCTTTTGCCCTGGCGGATTTAAAAACACGGGTTATGAAAACATTCCCGCAAAAAACAACGCTATCACCAATATGCTGTTGAATAGTTTGCAGGTTCACGTTGCTAACCATCCTTGCAGAGGCTGACTTTTTTAATCGCTGTGCAAATAATTGACTTTGTTTTTTTAGTTGGTTTGCTTTTTCACCAGTAACGTCGATATCTATAAAGTCATCAAACATGTATTTGCGAACAGATTTCAGGTTGTACTCACTCAAAGCGATCAAGTCTTGATAATTGATGAGGTATTTATGTTCATAAGAATTCCCCTTTAAATCTGGTTGAAACGATTGCAGCCCAATAGACTTTACAACAACTTTTTTATCATTTGCAAGAGTAAAGACAGCCGGATCATTCTTGTCAACTGTTGAACTGCCGAGATTTGATCCGCTTATCTCTACATACATAGCAGAGTCTATGGAAATAAAAGTCAACGTCATTTTGTTACTGCCCTTACTAAAAATGATTGTCGGCTCAACCTCAACCTTGGATTGCTTAACAACTATATTATTCTCATTTGTTTTTACCATTTGGGTAAATGAAACAACCGGAAGTAATAATAAGGTAATATAGAGCGCTGCCATCATACTTACGTATATACGAAAGAAACGATTATTCAGTTTAATTGCAGAGTATCAGATGATGGAGCTTATCCATAAAACATACTTATTAACAGAGCTTTGTCCCATCAACTTGTGATTAATCTGTTTCTACTCTCTAATAACTATGACATAATGCGAGGTGTGGATTTTCGTATACAGAGTTTGATGCTAAAAGTATTTGTCTACACCTTGCTTTACTAACAAACAGCTTTTCAAAATAAAACTTAAACAAAAAGGGCTATAAAATTTAGGTATGATATTGGATAATGGTGAAATATCCTATCCACTCCTTCGAAATTCCTCTCCAACGATTTCCTGTTACATGAATAGTTAAGGAAACACACCATTCACTCATAACAACCAAGTATGTACAGGAAATTAGTCCTTGCCTCATTTATTGTTGTCCTTCACACCTCTTGTGTCAGTACAGAAAAGGCTGTTTATTTTAATGGCCAGGGCGATGCTACTCTTCCTTCTAACATTACCGTACCACAAACGGTCATCACCTCTAATGACTTATTAAGCATCAACGTTTCGAGCTTAAGCCCAACAGCATCTGCTGTATTTAATGCGCCAAATATTACCTACTCAAACACAACAACCAATATCACCGGCGGCCCTGTGCAGGCATCAGGTTATTTAGTGGATGCAGAGGGCAATATTCAATTTCCTATCCTGGGAACGATTAAGGCAGCGGGCCTAACAGAAAATGCTTTACGGTCACAAATAATAAAAGGAATACTGGATAAAAAACTCCTGGTGGATCCTATTGTAACGGTCAGACATTTAAATTTCAAAGTCACTGTTTTAGGAGAGGTAGGGAACCCGACAGTGATAAATGTTCCAAGTGAAAAGATTACTCTTCTTGAGGCTCTAGGCCTTGCCGGCGATGTAACTATTTATGGTAAAAAAGAAAACGTTTTACTTATTCGTGAAGAGAATGGTCAGAAAATTATCAAAAGATTGAACTTAAATACATCTGAAATCTTTAATTCACCGTATTACTATTTACGTTCCAACGACATTGTTTATGTTGAACCAAACAAAGCCAAGGTCGCTGGTTCCTCACGTTCTTCCCAATTATTGCCTATTATTTTAAGCGGGTTGTCGTTTGCTGCTATCATTATTGACCGAGTAACAAGGTAACCTATACAGTATGAAAAATGCCAGAATCAACATCGATGAGAGAGACAGTAACATCTTAGCTAAGATTGTCTTTCGTTATTTGCCCTATTGGCCATTGTTTTTATTATTATTCGTTTTATCCGGGGTGGGAGCATGGGCTTATCTGCGTTTTCAAACACCGCTTTATGAGTCTACTGCAAGACTCATGATAAAGGATGAAAAGAAAGGCACTGAAAACACCAAGGCATTAGAAGATTTGAACCTCATCTCTACAAAAAAAATTATTGAAAATGAGGTAGAGGTCATTCAATCAAGAACGCTACTGAATAATGTAATCAAGAGCCTGCATCTATATGCTCCTGTTTTTCAGGAAGGAAATTTTACTACATCTTCTGCATATGCTAATGCTCCTGTAAAAGTAGAAGTTCAGGACCCTGAAAAAATTCAGAAAGCTGCGAAAGTTGAATTCTCCTACGATGGAAAAGGGGATAAGATTTTACTGAAAAATAAAGCATACCCCATTGATCAGTGG
>DASWMZ010000021.1:0-7737 GCA_036399495.1 Pedobacter sp. | reverse complement strand
ACTTCTTCCGCCCCTAAGTTCCCCATTAAGCTTATCAGAATCCCTATTAACGAACGCTGCTTTTTAAAAGGTAGTCCAGTAAAGCTTTGGAAATGTTGCATAAAAAACCGTCCCATAATTGCTTATGAGACGGCCTCATTTAAAAAATATGTAGTTTGAATTATGCTTTCTCTTCAGCAGATTCGTCTGCTGCTGGTGCTTCAGGCGCTTCGTCAACAGGAGCAGAAGCAGGAGCTTCTTCCTCTGAAGCTACCGCTTCTGTTGCAGCAACCGGAGTGGTATCAGCTTTTTTAGCTTTACCAGAACCACCACGTCTTCTTGTAGCTTTTTTCTCTGGCTGAGCAGGTGCTTCAGTAGTATATGTTGTATTATAATCTACCAACTCGATCATTGCCATTTCGGCGTTATCGCCGAAACGATTCTCAAGTTTAATGATACGAGTATAACCACCAGGACGAGTTGCAACCTTTGCGGCAACATCCCTGAATAGCTCTGTTAGCACTTCCTTATTTTGAAGGTAACTAAAAACAACACGGCGAGAATGCGTGGTATCGTTTTTTGATTTAGTGATTAAAGGCTCTACATAAACACGTAAAGCTTTAGCTTTAGCTAGTGTAGTAGTAATGCGCTTGTGTTCAATAAGCGATGACGCCATGTTTGCAAGCATCGCTCTGCGATGGCTTGTAGTACGTCCTAAATGGTTGTGTTTTTTTCCGTGTCTCATTATTTCTCGTTTTTCACGTGCATACCGTTCTGGGCTTTGATTTACCCGGAGGAATTATGCAAATCGCTTATTATTCTTCTTCTAATTTAAATTTCGATAAATTCATACCGAACGAAAGACCTTTTGATTTAACCAAATCCTGAATCTCAGTTAATGACTTCTTACCAAAGTTTCTGAATTTTAACATATCAGCCACATCATAAGAAACTAAATCAGCCAGAGAACGGATATCAGCAGCTTTCAAACAATTCAACGCACGTACTGAAAGATCTAAATCAACTAACTCCGTTTTTAAGATCTTACGCATGTGAAGTATTTCTTCATCAACCTCTTTCGTTTCTTCTTTCGCCTGAGCTTCAAGCATGATGTTTTCATCAGAGAACAATAAGAAATGGTGGATAAGAATTTTAGCTGCTTCTTTTAAAGCATCTTCAGGATGGATTGAACCATCAGTAGTAATATCAAGTACCAACTTCTCATAGTCGGTTTTTTGCTCTACACGATAGTTTTCGATAGTATACTTAACGTTCTTAATTGGTGTAAAAATCGAATCAATCGCGATAACACCAAGTGGTCCGTCAGCAGTTTTGTTTTCTTCTGCAGGAATATATCCTCTTCCTTTGTTTACCGTTAACTCTAATTCAAGAGTTACAGAAGAATCCATATTACATACAACATGCTCTGGATTTAGAACAGTAAAGTTGTTTGAAAAACGGGTGATATCACCAGCTTTAAACTGATCCTGACCGTTAATGATTACAAATATTTTTTCAGTATCACCTGCTTCTTCAGATTTCTGGAAACGAACTTGTTTCAGATTTAAGATGATTTCAGTTACATCTTCTACCACACCTTTGATGGTAGAAAACTCATGTGAAACACCTGAAAAGCGAACAGATGTAATTGCGAAACCTTCTAAGGAAGACAAAAGGATACGACGTAAAGCATTACCGATGGTAATACCGAAACCTGGTTCTAGCGGACGAAATTCAAATGTACCGTCGAAATCCGTAGATTTCTGCATGATAACCTTATCAGGTTTCTGGAATGCTAATATTGCCATTTATATTTCAGTTAATGTTTTTAAACGTAAATAGCTGCTCTATTATAAAGCAGCTTAAATTATTATTTAGAGTATAACTCGACGATTAGATTTTCCTTAATATTTTCAGGAATCTCATCACGGTTGGGATAGCTCAGGAATTTTCCTGTAAGATTATTTGCATCCCACTCTAACCAACTATGTTTGTTTATTCTTCTGCCTGCTACTGAATTACTAATAGCTTCAAGCGTTTGTGAACGCTCACGAACGGAGATTACATCACCAGCACGAAGAGAATAAGAAGGAATATTTACAAGCTCTCCGTTTACAGTAATATGCTTGTGGCTTACTAACTGACGAGCGGCCGAACGAGTAGGTGCTATACCTAAACGGTAAACAGCATTATCTAAACGAGCTTCTAAGAATTTCAATAAGTTCTCACCAGTAATTCCTTCTTTTGAAGATGCTTTGTGGAACAGGTTCTCGAACTGACGCTCTAACACACCATAAGTGTATTTAACCTTTTGTTTCTCCATCAACTGAACCGCATACTCAGATTTTTTACCTCTGCGTTTTGACACGCCATGCATCCCAGGAGGATAATTTTTTCTTTCTAATGCCTTGTCAGGACCAAAAATTGGTTCCTTGAACTTACGAGCGATTTTGGACTTCGGTCCGGTATATCTAGCCATTTTGTTTACTTAAAGTATCATACGGCCCGCAGCCGCTGAATCTTACCTTTATTTAATTTATTATTTTAGGTGTCAGCTTTTAAGCTATCAGTCATGAGCTCTAAGCTAATGGCTCATAGCTCCGCGCTGGACATTAGACTCTTCTTCTCTTCGCCGGACGACATCCGTTGTGTGGAAGCGGAGTAATATCTCTTATTGTAGTTACTTCAATTCCGGTAGTTTGTAAAGTACGGATAGCAGACTCTCTGCCTGATCCAGGACCTTTTACAAAAACCTCTACCTTACGTAATCCTAAGTCAAACGCCACTTTACCGCAATCGGCAGCAGCCTGACCTGCAGCATAAGGAGTATTTTTCTTAGAACCTTTAAAACCCATTTTACCAGCAGACGACCATGAAATGGTTTGTCCCTGTAAATTGGTAAGGGTTACAATAATGTTGTTGAAGGTAGCATTGATGTGTGCTTCACCGATTGGTTCAATAACAACAACACGTTTTTTAGTAACTTTTTTAGTTTTAGCCATTTTCCTTTTTGAGATTTGAGATATGAGATGGTGAGATTTGAGAGCTTTCTCTACAGTCCCGTTATAACATATACTCGATATTATCTTTTATATTCCGTGAGTTCAGATCGGATATTCACATATCTCGCATCTGATATCTCACATCTAATTTTTATTTAGTAGCTTTCTTTTTGTTAGCAACTGTTTTACGTTTTCCTTTACGGGTACGGGTATTGTTTTTAGTTCTTTGTCCGCGTACAGGCAAGCCTTTACGATGACGAAGTCCGCGGTAACAACCGATGTCCATTAAACGTTTAATGTTTAGTTGCACCTCAGAACGTAGAGCACCTTCAACTTTAATGTTATCGTTGATGATTGTACGGATTGCGGTTAATTGCTCATCAGTCCAGTCTTGTACTTTGACATTCCAGTCTACGCCAGCTTGTGTTAAAATACTTTGAGCCGTATTACGACCTATACCGAAAATGTAGGTAAGCCCGATCTCTCCTCTTTTGTTTCTTGGTAAATCAATACCTGATATCCTTGCCATATTTTATTTTAATGATTGAATGATTGAAGTATTGAATGAATGAATGATTTTTTCGGTCATTCTACCCTTTTCTCTTCAAAAATTGTTTCTATCCCTGACGTTGTTTGTACTTTGGATTTTTCTTGTTGATTACGTAAAGTTTTCCTTTACGACGAATTATCTTGCAATCAGCACTACGTTTCTTAATTGATGCTCTAACCTTCATCTTATTTATATCTATAAGTTATTCTGCCCTTTGTTAAATCATAAGGAGACATTTCAAGCTTTACTTTGTCGCCAGGTAAAATTTTGATATAATGCATCCGCATCTTACCGGAAATATGAGCAATTATTTCATGTCCATTTTCTAACTCTACCCGAAACATTGCATTTGATAATGCTTCTCTAATAATACCGTCTTGTTCAATAGAGGCTTGTTTAGCCATATTTTATTGATTTCTTTAATGGTGGCGCCCTACAATTGGGGTTGCAAAATTAAATAAAAATTTTAATATTTTAATTCTTTTGTTTTAAAACTTCTTCCACAAATTCAAAGGTTGAAAGAATATCGACTTCACCCTTCTTCACCGCTACAGTATGTTCAAAATGAGCAGAGGGTTTACTATCAACAGAGCTCACCGTCCATCCATCTTTCCAAAATTTCACACCGGGTCGCCCCATATTTATCATGGGCTCAATGGCTAACACCATTCCTTCCTCGAGTTTAATTCCAGAACCGCGTTTTCCATAATTTGGAACCTCCGGTTTCTCATGCAATTTAAACCCAACACCATGCCCTACTAACTCCTTAACCACACCATATCCGTGGTTCTCTGCATGCTCCTGTACTGCGTAGCTGATATCTCCAACACGCATACCTGCTACAGCTTTAGCAACGCCACGTTTAAGGCATTCCTTTGTTACATCTAGAAGATTTTTTGTTGCCTCTTCAACCTCGCCCACCTCAAAAGTATAAGCTGAATCTCCATAAAACTTATTCAGAATTACGCCGCAATCAACTGATATTATGTCTCCGTCTTTTAAAGTGTAATCACCAGGAAAACCGTGTACCACTTGTTCATTAGGAGAAATACATAATGAATAAGGAAAGCCGTTATAATTTAAAAAAGCTGGAACGCCCCCGTTATCACGTATAAAGGTTTCAGCGAGTCTATTAAGTTCAATTGTTTTCACACCAGGCTCAATCACCCTGGCTACTTCACCAAGAGTTTTTGAAACAAGTAAGGAACTCTTTCTAATCAGCTCAATTTCTTCGTCAGTTTTATATAACACCTTCGACATGAAGATCTATATTACCGAACCTGTAGCACCAGCAGCGACTGGGTTACGACCTTTCAAACGACCTGTCTTCATTAAGCCATCATAGTGACGCATTAGCAAATGACTTTCGATTTGTTGCAGAGTATCCAGAACAACACCAACTAATATTAGTAAAGATGTACCTCCAAAGAAAGCAGCAAACTGACTGTTAACTCCTAGTATTATGGCTATAGAAGGTAAAATCGCGATTATAGCCAAAAATATAGAACCGGGTAGGGTAATTTTAGAAATTACAGAGTCTATGTAGTCGCCTGTAGTTCTACCCGGCTTAACACCCGGAATAAACCCACCATTCTTCTTCATATCATCAGACATTTGAACAGGATTAACCGTAATAGCCGTATAAAAAAAAGTAAAGGCAATAATTAAAAAAGCAAAGGTGAGATTGTAGGCTAGCGAAGTAAAATCACTTAAGGAAGTTAAGAAGCCACCTTGAAGAGAAGGAATAAGACCTGCAAGGGCCGATGGAACAAACATGATCGCCTGAGCGAAAATAATAGGCATCACACCAGCAGCATTCACTTTTAAAGGGATATATTGTCTTACTCCCCCATATTGCTTATTACCAACAATTTTTTTGGCATACTGCACCGGTATTCTTCTTACGCCTTGTACTATCAGGATTGTAAAAATTACAATAAAGAACAAAACTACAATTTCAACAATAAATGGAATAATGCCACCTTGTCCGGCCAAACGAGAGTTTACCTCTGTTAAAATACTTCCGGGAAGTGTAGCTATAATACCAACCATAATGATTAAAGATATTCCGTTACCAATACCCTTATCTGTTATTTTCTCTCCCAACCACATTACAAATAATGTCCCGGCGGTTAAAATAAACATGGAAGAAACCGAAAATAATGGGTCCGCCATCATCTTTGCGTCTTCAGGTATTTGCGTGCGAACATAAGCAACTGACTGAACCAATGTAATAGCTACAGTGAGATATCTTGTAATCTGGGTAATCTTCTTCCGGCCACTTTCACCCTCCTTCTGCATTTTTTGAAAATAGGGCACTGCAATACCTAATAGCTGAACCACGATTGAAGCAGAGATATAAGGCATTACTCCCAAGGCAAATATCGATGCACGTGAAAATGAACCACCTGCAAACATATTTAGAAGGCCCATTAATCCTTCCCGTGATTGAGCCTCGATTGCTAGAGGGTTTACTCCTGGCAAAACAATAAACGAGCCTATACGATAAATCAAAAGAAATAAGAGTGTGTTTAAAATACGCACTCTTAAATCATCAATCTTCCAGATATTGGAAAGTGTAGTGAACAGATTTTTCATCAATTATAATTTAACAATTGCACCACCTGCCGCTTCAATTGCTTTTTGTGCCGTAGCAGTAAAAGCATGTGCAGAAACGTCTAACTTCGTTTTTAACTCACCTCTGCCAAGAATCTTAACAAGGTCGTTTTTAGAAATTAATCCGTGTTCTTTTAATGAAGCAAAGTCGATAGTTGTTAAACTAAATTTCTCAGCTAATGCTTGTAATACATCAAGGTTTATTCCGACGTACTCAACACGGTTGATATTCTTGAAACCAACCTTAGGTATACGGCGTTGCAAAGGCATTTGACCGCCTTCGAAACCAACTTTGGATGATGTACCAGAACGTGAACCTGCTCCTTTATGTCCGCGGGTTGATGTTCCACCACGACCTGAACCAGTACCTCTTCCGATACGTTTTCTATTTTTTGTAGAACCTTCTGCAGGTTTTAAATTACTTAAGTTCATGATTAGATACTTTCTACTGCTACTAAATGATTCACTTTTCTTACCATCCCAATAATTGCGGGGGTAGCTTCAACTTCAACAGCCTGGTTCATTTTCTTCAAACCTAAAGCTTGCATAGTCTTTTTTTGACGCTCGCTTCTGTCGATAACGCTTTTTATCTGTGTTATTTTGATCTTCGCCATGGCTAATTATCCGTTAAAAACTTTTGAAAGTTCCACACCACGGTGTTGAGCCACTGTATAAGCATCACGCATTTGCGATAATGCTGAAATAGTTGCCTTAACCACGTTGTGTGGGTTAGATGAACCTTTTGATTTAGCCAATACGTTATGTACTCCGGCACTTTCAAGAACCGCACGCATCGCACCACCAGCAATAACTCCGGTACCGTTTGAAGCTGGTTTGATTAAGACAAAACCACCAGAAAACTTACCATATTGTTCGTGAGGTACAGTTCCATTAATAATGGGAACCTTCACCAAATTCTTTTTAGCATCATCGATACCTTTAGCAATTGCTTCAGTAACCTCTTTTGCTTTACCAAGTCCGTAACCTACTATCCCGTTCTCATCACCAACCACTACGATTGCAGAGAAACTGAAAGTACGACCACCTTTAGTAACCTTAGCTACACGCTGAATACTTACTAAGCGATCCTTTAATTCGATCTCGCTTGATTTTACTCTCTTTATATTTATTGTTGACATTTCCTTTTCAGATTAAAATTGTAAACCACCTTCACGTGCACCTTCAGCAAGTGATTTCACACGTCCATGGTATAAATAACCATTTCTATCAAACACTACCTGAGTAATTCCAGCTGCTACTGCTTTCTCTGCAACCAATTTGCCTACGGCTTTTGATTGGTCGATTTTGGCACCGCTTCCTGAAAAATCTTTCGAAGCAGATGATGCTGAAACTAGTGTCTTACCAGAAATGTCATCAATAATCTGTGCGTAAATGCCTTTATTACTTCTATATACTGACAAACGCGGACGCTCAGCAGAACCAGACAACCTTTTTCTGATGCCTTGTTTAATTCGCTCTCTGCGAGATAATTTAATTCCTGCCATGATTATTATTTTTTAGCTGCAGATTTACCTGCTTTTCTTCTTAATTCCTCACCTACAAACTTGATACCTTTACCTTTGTAAGGCT
>DASWMZ010000020.1:0-6617 GCA_036399495.1 Pedobacter sp. | reverse complement strand
GTCCGACCAAGAATCACGCACAAACTCAATCAGAATATGGGTGCCCTCGTCTTGTGTTTTTTCAATTTTTTCTAACGGGTTTCTGATTAAACCAATATCGGTGTCAAGCGTATATCTATTCCATTCTATCGTAAGTTTAGATGCAAAGTCATCTTGGATCGTCTGAGTAATAATGGTTAATTTTTCTCCGATACGTTGAGTAGCAAACCTGCCAATTCCTTTTCTACCGGCTTTATTTCTTTTATATTTAGCTGACTTTGGATTATGAACCTTGTCCGTAGAAGAAATGGTCATAAATGCCGATTCCAGTTGCGCTGGCGTCATACCCACACCGTCGTCGCTAACACTCAATGTTCCTCCTGGCGCATCACAATCTATGAATGTTACGGTTACAGTTGTTGCATCCGCATCATATGCATTTTTGATAAGTTCAGAAACCGCAGTTTCACCCTTACCAACCAATTCACGACCAAGGCGATCTATAAGGCCGGCATCTACTTTAAATGCTAATGAGGAAACAGTGCTGTCAGTTTTTGCCATTTAATTTATATAAAGCAGGTGGCACACCCAACTTCTTCCGCATCGTCTAAGAGATCGATAAGATAGGGAGATCCGATATCTTTTGTTTTATTGTTTCTTTTCAAATATTCTAATTTGATCTGACGAATCCGGTCCGGTTTGATAAGATCAGAAAGTTTCTCCCCATCACTCCAAGTATGGCTGTCATCTTTCTCATACTCCATCGCTTCTTGAAAAAGGTCAGGGTGCTGTTCATATAACCAAACCCACTCTATCTTTTGCTGGTAAAAGCAAAAAAAGCATCCAGATCTGCTCCGCGAGTATTCTCCTTTCATTCCGTCTATTTCAAACTTTATAGGCTTGTAATATTCCGGCACCCCAACATTGCTAGCTTCTAGAATAGTAAATATGTCTTTCCGAATCAATACTTCATCATTGTTCAACAAGGGGTAGTTTTCAATGTTGGCCAGCGGATAATTTGTATATTTTAAAAACCCGGCAATAAGATAATTAAACTCTAATACATTAATATTAAGCAGTTTTTTGACCTTTAGGTCCTGCGGATTAGCGGGCGTTACAGGCTTCAGTAATTCCTCGCGAAACCGCACAGTATGTGGCGTAACCGGACGTTCATTAAACTTTTCAATCAGAATTTGTAAATTAACATTGTTAAAAGCCTTATCCATCACGTCATCACTCCAAATGTTTTGACGGAAAGGAAAAATCGATTGAATGTTACTTTTACCGGAAATATACCCGGTTCGATCTTCATCGCCCCTGATACCCACATAAGAAACTACAGGATCATTTCCTATAAATTTCTCAAAAAGGTCCAGTTTAAGGTATTTTGTACACCATCTGTTTGTTGGGGAAGGTAAAAATCCCCCCAAAGTGCTGAGCTTGTGATCAAAAGGTGAAAGAAAACTCTTGTCAAAGGCTTGCAATCGGTGTATAGTTTTCCCCAAGTAAACCTGCAGGTTATCTATCAGATCGTATGTTTCATTTAACTCTTTACCTGTGTCACAGGTGTAATATTCTATGTCAATCTCCGGATAATGAGTATGCATATAAATAGCAAGTGCGGCGCTGTCCTTGCCCCCAGAAATCCCTAATACGTGCCTTATTTTAGTCATTCCCGTTTAATATCTCGTTAAGCAACTTTGTTAATGCAGCTATGTTAATGGTTCTGTCTGATGTAAGGCTTTGCCGTATATCATCTTCGGCGTCCTGTACCTGTTTTGCCTTTTGTTTAGGCAATCGTATCATCTTGCTTTTTAGTCCGTCTGCAAAAGAACTAATTTCAAGCTTGATGATATCTTCACGGTCTTCAGAGAATTCTTCTTTAGAGATGTTAGTTAAGCTATCCAACTCCATTACAGCAAATGATAGCTTATCATAAACCGCGAGTTCATTATCATCAGTAAACTTTTCCAAAGATACGCCGCTTACCATTTGAATCACAGAATTTAGCCAGGCGACTCTGTCATCCAGTTCAGAATTTAGGCGTTGAATCATTTTTTGCTGCGGTTGTAAAAGCATGTGCTTTTTAATTTCGGCATACCTGTTCTGTAGCGCGAGCTTATATCCAGGAAATTCTTGTATTTCCCCGACAATCTCAGTTTGAATATAATTTTCGACACGGTTTATTAACTCGCCGTATGAAGTACGTAATTCTTTAATCGCTCCCTGTAGATGGCCGATGTAAGCCTGCAACCCTTCGCGGGAATTCTGCAAAGTTTGAATACTATATCCTAATGCGGCCGGGAACTCCTCAAAAAATGTTTGCTCTGGATCTTTTGACTTAACAATCGATTCCCTAATCAAAAGCGCCTCCCTGCTTAGCCGCTTAGTATTTTTGGAATAATCCGGCAAGCTTTTGTAAAAGGTAAGGAATGGCTTTATCGTTTCTACAAAATCTTTATTACTGAAGTTCTCCTTGGCTGATTGCTGCAGCATTAGGCGATAGCTGTTAAATAAATCTAGTTTTACTCCACCGATGTCAAAGGCTTTTAATTCGAATTCGTGCGGCTCTTTAATAATGATCTCTAATATTTGTTCGTTCAATGACGGCACATAAACGCCTTTATAAAAAAGAGAAAAATCATCCCTTTTTATAAAAAGGTAAGTCACCACCCAGAAATCTACCAGCCCCTGCTTCAATTTGAATGGTCGTGTCGAAAGCAAATCCATAAGCACAGTTACACCCTTTCGAGATGCTTTGGCGCTCTCCAGGAACTCATTGGAGGCATCCCAAATAAAATTGAAGTTGTTCCGATCATTTACTGTCACGACGTGGTCAATATCATCGGTATACAGCTGTAAGCCATTGTTCTGCAAAAGCGAAAGATAAATAGTCTTTTCAGCAGGATAACGGTCTCGCGGAAAGTTTAGCTGAGGCTTATCCCAATGCTGAGACAGCGCTTTCAAATAATTACGTTTCGCTGTATGTACGGATGGAGATATTTTACTTTTGTTAACCAATTCATTTTTGAACACAGGTGCTTGGCTATAGACAATATTAACTATGTTGGATAACTGTTGGTTAAAGGCTTTTTGGGTCGAAATATCAATTACTCTGCCCGCAAATATCCAAATCACCTCACTTCGCCTATTATAAAAATTATTCAGTATTTTATGATTTAGAAGATTTTGCTGATGCAGAATAATATTATTTAGCTCTTTAACTGCAATTTTATCGTCGATATTTTCATCGATTACTTTTTTGGTCTTTTCAATCTCGAACAGCAGGTCCTTGATTGCTTTTGAATTCTTGTAAAAACCATAAATTATAGCTTCCTGTTGATTCTCAGAGAACTTTATTATATCCTTTTCACTATAATGTTCTGAAAACACAAGATTAATATATCCGTCAATCTCGCCCTTTGGAATGAGATTTTTAGGTTCTTCAGACACAAGATACTCAAATAGCCGGGGTGTCCCTTTGATGTAAGTAGCTTGTTTAGCCACTACCGGTGGTAACTGGTAATATTTATTAATTAGCCCCGTAACATCCACGACCTTCTCCACCTTATTTCCAGCTTCAAATAAAGCCAGTTGGATGTCAAGGTCGGTACCTTCAAACAGGATAAATCTATCACTGTAGTTTCGGTAATGAATAATCTTCTTCTTTTCCAAGTTAGCAATAAGATCGGCGCTATTGACGATACCCAGACAATGAACACCATAATAAGCTACCGCCTCCCTTCCCAGTTTCGCACCATTGGCTGCAAAAATATTTAGCAAGCCTATAGATTGAACAAGACTTAAGTAACTTCCTATATCTTCATTGAAACTTCGCTCAGTTGTTTCAATTGAGCTTTGTATGGATCTCCAGGCTGATATATCCGGGTTATGGGCCGAATTGATAAAGGAATAAAAATTATAAACCAAATATTCGTATACTTTACCTACATGAAAGAAGCCTGACTTTTCGTTTGTCCCGTCAAAATCAATACCCGTAGGATTACTTGATTCAAGGAACGAAAACAGTGAGCGTTCATTCTGCCCGTAGCGTTGCAAAGCGAGCGTGAGGATATGAGCCGAAAATATATCAAGCGGAAAAAGTTTATCTGCTATTTCTTCAGCATATTGATTATTGGTTGAAAATGCCTTTGATCTTTTAAGCATTTCAACAGTAAGCATAATCTTTTTGAAAGGAGCCTTGCCAATCTTTTTGGCGTCCAGATAAGAAGCTGCAAGAAACAGCAGCTGCTCGACAGGCTCGTTAAAAGTGATCTCATTGAACCTGCCCTTAACTTTACTCCATTCGTGCTTCTGAGCCACATTCAAGGCATGCGCGTACGCATCGATATTCTGATGCACCGTGGTCAGTAATAATATGTGGTTGTCCGGGTTATTAACAAACTCAGCCAATTGCTGAATAAAATAGAGTTCCTTCTCGGGGTTATTATTGGCAGCATATTCAAGGAACTTGCCCATCTCATCAATGGCTATTATAAGCACACCATGCTTTGCTCCAAGATCATAATATCTATTATATATCTCGGAAAATATCTCTGTGTCTTCAACACCCGATAATCCGAAATACTTTTCAAACGCCCTTTTTATAGAACCGTACTCCCCGATCAGGTTAACAAATCCAACTTTTTGCTGTGGCAACAGATTCAATTTAAAATATTGATATTTTAAAGATAAAGTCTGCTCAAGAGCCCAAATAAAAGATGATTTGCCCGTTCCATAAGAGCCGATAAGGTTGAATGAGCGTATCCCCTTTTTAAAGTCGTTGCTTACCTGATTAGCAATCTGGAGTGCATTTGCTGTAACAATATAATTTAACTCACGATTTGCATCACGAATAATATTTACAGAGGTGGTAAACTTAGTTGGCATAGTAATCTTCTAAAACTTTAAACGGCTCAGGTTTTTCTTTAAACTGCAGCTCCCTGATACCAGCGTGATCACTATAGGTAATTCCAGGATATTTGGTGACTAAGCTTTGAATTTTTGAAGTAAGGACTGTTTTGGAAAGGGCAAACACCGGGCCAGCCTGGTTTTCTTCGTGCTCCAGAGTATTAACGCTCACGGATTTATCCAGGTTGCCGTTCTGCAATAACGTATACAATATCACCTCTTCAGGGATACCCTCTTTCTCCGAATTTTGAATGGAGTATACGTCTTCGACACGTTTTCCTTTATAAGTCACAAGGTTCAATTCTGTAAAAATTCCGGAGAAACTATCTTCAAGATCTTTTATTGACGCGTCGTTACGCAGGTACATTTTCAAAAATACGCCGAAGTCCTCTGCAAGCGTTTTTTCATTCGCCTGGAATACAGCACCACTTTCCCCTTTTCTTTTAATAAAGGAAATAAAGTTTGATCTGGTAAATTCCACCTTTTCACGGCGCAATTCATTAAAAATCAAGAAATAAGCTGAAGCCAGACCTTTTTTAACCAAATGATAATGCAATATCCATAAACTCGCTGCATCTTCCAGGTAAGGGTCCCAACCATTGTCGGCAAATATCTTGTGCGCCAACTGCGTAGGGTTTTCATCGGCATCAACAAGGTCAAAAGCCCTCATCCAGAATTTAATCGCTGAAACCATATTTTTTCCGACACCCAGAATAACTACGGCGTCTTCATCATTGAACTTCTTTCCAAGACACTTATAATCGTAGCCTTTTTTCAACCATTGCTGTCTGCAAGCAAATGTATCGTGTCCAGAGAAACTCAGCTTATTACTATTTTTTTCTTTTACCTCCATGCTGGTCCTATACAATTTTCCTAAGTAAAGTAACTAAAAAATACAGGTTAAATGAGTGTTATATTATCCACATATCAAGACTTATCTATTATTGCTCTGAATAAAGTATTGACTACCAAAATAGTGTATTCAAAGAAATCTGTGCAATCCCCCAAAAGTCAGATAACTTCCCAATATTATAAAAATACTAATAAATTTAGCATTAACTCACCTTCCCCTAATACAAAAATTATACTTGCGTATAAAAAAGATGTCATCTCTGAATTAACAAGAATATTTAGCAATGGCCCGTATTAGCAATCATCCCGCTAGTTATAGCTAGCATAGGTTTTGGCAAGTGGGTGCGGCAGTATATAACCAACTATAGTATTGTTAAACATAGGATTAACTCGTAAACAAGTCTATAATTCCATGCGCTTTGATATCGGTAAATTTAACTCAAAAGAAGACATTGAGCTAGCTGCAAGAAAGTTCATCGATAAGGACTGAATATGTTTAGAATTGCGAGATCAACGACGCAGTCACAAGGTAGCTACATAGAAATAATTCGTCTCTCATCAAAATCATCCACCTCGCAGATATTTCCTTGCCTTTTCATATTATTATCCGTATCGTGCATTGAACGTGTTGTATCTAATATTAAAATCCCTTTTTTAACCAGTTCTTCAATATCTCCTTTCACCTTCTTATAATTTTCTTGAATGTCATCTTCAGAAACTCTGCCAATTACCGGTGTAGACTTCCCCAAAAGTGAGCCATTTAAAAGTTGACTCCGACAAGTCCTTGCAAAGGACGCGTCAGTAAAATCGTTAACTTTAAAATGAGCTAGAGATGAAAAAGACCAGATTTACAGAAGCCCAGATTGTAAAGGCTA
>DASWMZ010000019.1:0-2102 GCA_036399495.1 Pedobacter sp. | reverse complement strand
GATGGTAACGTTAGAAAGAAACAATAAGGTTGAGGTGGCAAGTCCCATACCGTGCGTTAATCTTCCTATATTGGAAAGGTTCCTCCACTTTTCGTAGACGCGAACTACCAACCTTCTATATACCATTATGCTGAATAGTGATGTGGGAAGCCCAATTAAAAACGCAATGAAGAAATTTATCTCTTTCATAGCAACGGCTGCAGTGAGTATACTAACAATAAAATAGCAGCAGGTATGAGTTACCAAGAGATATTGAGTTGATTTACTCCTTAATGAATATAATACTCCCCGAAATCTAGACCACAAATTAAGTGTAAATTTGTTAATTTAGATTAGGGTAAAATGAAAAAGACAAGACGTAAATTTAGCGCCACTTTCAAGGCAAAAGTTGCGATAGAATCAATCAAAGAACGCTGTAGCTTAGCTGAGCTGTCAAAGAAATTTGAGATCCATCCAAATCAGATTTCAAAGTGGAAGCAGGAATTTTTAGATAATGCTTCCTCTGTGTTTGATAACAATACTGAAGTGACCGAAGAGTCGGGTCCCGATGCTGACAAGTTGTATGCAAAGATCGGGGAACTGCAGTTAGAGAACGACTTTTTAAAAAAAAGCTTAAAGAAAGTTTCAGGGTAAATCAAAGGTTAGCCTTATTGGATAGGAATCATAAACTTAGTCTTCGCAAGCAGTGCTGTGTTCTTGAAGTTCCAAGAAGCAGTTATTATTTTGAGCCTAAAGGCGAGAGTAAAGAGAACCTGGAAATAATGCGCCTCATGGACATCCATTATCTTAAACATCCCACATCAGGTGTTCTCACTATGCAGGATCATCTTAAGGACCTAGGAATTGAGGTAAATCATAAAAGGGTAAGGAGATTAATAAGGCTAATGGGTCTTGAGGCTATCTATCCAAAAAAGAAGCTCAGCATTTTAGGTGATGGTAATTACATACGTCCTTACTTATTGAAGGGCCTGAAAATAGAAAGACCCAACCAAGCATGGGCCATAGATATAACCTACGTTCCAATGAGGAAAGGATTTATGTATCTAACGGCAATTATAGACCTTTATAGCCGCTTTGTTGTTGCCTGGGGTATTTCCAACAGCCTAGCCAGTAACGCGTGCCTAAAAGTGGCTGAAGAGGCGGTAGAGCGATATGGATGGCCTCAGATAATCAACTCCGATCAAGGAAGTCAGTTTACATCCAAAGAGTGGACAGAGTTTTGGAAAGGCAATACACAAATCAGCATGGACGGCAAGGGACGGGCAATAGATAATATCTTTATAGAAAGACTATGGAGAACGGTGAAATATAACCACATTTACCTTCACCCGGCCCAGGATGGTAAAGAGCTATATGAAGGATTAAAGATATATTTTCAATACTACAATTACCAGAGAAGCCATCAAGGAATTAACCGACAGAAACCATATAAGCGCTACCAACAAGTCGCCTAAATTATCCACATTTGTGAATAACTTTAAAAGAAAAAAGAAGCAAAAAAGAAAACTATTATAGTAATATTAATGGTCTAGGAAACGGGGAGTAATTCAGAAGCAGAAAAAGCAAGAGATAATGGTATATTTATCATAGAGCTCATTACTACTTACAACTAGTAGATATTCTTGTATTTAATTATCATAACTAATAGTAAAATTTATAAATCATCAGTTTTATGGTTGAAATTAAATTGCCAAAAGTCGCTTTTCCAATACTTATTTCAGTATCTATTATTTTGTATGTTCAATTTTTAAATTCTAATACGTATTCTTTAACACAACTTGTTAGTATTTATATTGGCGTAATTTTAGGGGTTCTTATAATCATACCGTTAGTTAAATTGGTATTTAGATTTTTCAAGCGATAGGATTTTTTTTGATATTTTGTTTAACCGTATAGAACCGTGATAGAAACAATGAGTGAAGAAAAAATCAAAATGCTCTCAGGGAAGCCCTATAAAGCTTTTGATGAATTATTGCTACTCCGTGGTCTGTCCCCTGACAGGCCCCCAATACTATCAGAATCTTTCATGATAATGCGTCAACATCCCCCAATCATCTTTACCAATGTGATAAAAATAGCTGAAGACAATTTATAACCTTCAG
>DASWMZ010000018.1:0-9593 GCA_036399495.1 Pedobacter sp. | reverse complement strand
ACTTCTTCCGCCCCTAAGTTCCCCATTAAGCTTATCAGAATCCCTATTAACGAACGCTGCTTTTTAAAAGGTAGTCCAGTAAAGCTTTGGAAATGTTGCATAAAAAACCGTCCCATAATTGCTTATGAGACGGCCTCATTTTCTTTTCCCTTCCAAGACTCTAGAGTTTTCTGGTGGTGTTGAGGCCTTACAGTACTCCGCTGATTATGCCCTAAAAAGAGAGTGAATTACCGGATGTCGTTATTCTAGATATTCGCATGCCAGTAATGTTAGGCTGGGACTCCCTAACACAGTATAGTAAGATCAAATTTGATCTAAAAAACACCCCAAACATCTACAAATCGTCCATTGATCGCTAGGATCGAAATCACTAGCTTGATCATGTTACAGTATTCTTCGATAGAGCCATCCCTAGCCGTATGGAGATCGTTTTCCATCCCTAAAGTTAAAGGGAAGAAAAGCTCTTGAAGCGTGGATTGTTTACTAATTTGTCTGAATACAGAGCTTGACCCCTTTGAAGCAGCAGGTCAGGCACTGAAGCACTAATAGCACCATCACATTAATTACGTCTAGAAATAATACATTCATTTTTCTTTAGGGAATCAGGTAATCTTCGTTTTAGTAATATTCCGAATTTCAGTGCCTAGTTGTTTTCATCTTCACTAGCTTTAAGCTTTTCGTTCCTTCCTTCGATGCCTTACAAAATTGGAAGACGGCGGCACAGCTCAATCTAAATCGGCCTAAGTTTATTGTCGGGGAATCATACCTCTATTTAACAAACCTTAAAATCCTATAAACATATTTTTTGCTTAATAGTTATGTAGCCATGAATTGGATTCTATTGTCAGATCATTCACCAGAACAGGGGAAAGATGTACTCCTTTTCGATGGTGGGCAGATATATTTTGGTTACTACAGTGAAGTTTTCGAAAAATTCATAGTTGGGGATGATAAGGTTAACATAAATGACTTTACCCATTGATGTCTTTGCCTGCTTTTCCCAAGGCTTAATGTTTTATCAACTAAAGCATTTCATATCCTGCTTTAAATTCTCTTTCTTAATTACACGCTGGTTTAATACATGAAAAATAATAATATAACAGTTTTCCCTGGGGAGCCATACCCTTTGGGAGCTACCTGGGATGGACAAGGAGTAAATTTTGCTTTGTATGCAGATCATTCTACCCGGGTTGAACTTTGCCTCTTTTATGATGTAGATGATGAGACTGAATATGCCCGTATAAAATTAATCGAACGCTCACATCAGGTTTGGCATGCTTATTTGCCCGATGCCAAGCCAGGGCAACTTTATGGATATCGTGTATACGGACCTTATGAGCCCGAAAATGGCCACCGATACAATCCGAATAAACTACTTATTGATCCTTACGCTAAAGCTATTGCCGGTATTATCAACTGGCACGATGCTTTATTTAGCTATGAAGTTGGTCATCCGGATGGGGATTTAAGCTTCAGCGAAACTGATAGTGCCCCTTTTGTTCCAAAGTGTGTCGTAATTAATCCTGATTTTGACTGGAAAGGGGTTCAGGCACCCAAAGTTCCGTACCATAAAAGCATCATTTACGAAACACACGTAAAGGGTTTTACGCAATTACATCCCGATATACCGGAAGAAATAAGAGGGACATATGCTGGCCTGGCTCATCCGCTTACGTTAACATACATGAAAGAACTGGGTATAACGGCCATTGAACTTATGCCTGTACACCAATTCGTGAATGACAGGTTCCTTGAAGAAAAAGGACTTCACAACTATTGGGGCTATAGTACTATCGGCTTTTTCGCACCTGATGCCCGCTATTCATCTAGTGGTGTTTGTGGCGAACAGGTGAATGAGTTTAAGAACATGGTAAAATCATTTCATGAAGCTGGTATCGAAGTGATCATGGATGTTGTATATAACCATACAGCAGAAGGAAATCAAAATGGGCCTACTTTATCATTTAAAGGAGTAGATAATAGCTCTTATTACCGGCTTGTTGATGACAATAAACGCTATTATAAAGATTATACAGGTACAGGCAACACGCTTAATACTAATCTGCCAAATGTATTAAGATTAATGATGGATAGTCTCCGTTACTGGATCACGGAGATGCATATTGATGGCTTTCGCTTCGATCTCGCTTCTACTCTTGCGCGGGAATTACATGAAGTAAATAAGCTGAGCGCTTTTTTTGACATCATCCATCAGGATCCGGTCATTTCTCAGGTAAAGTTAATTGCCGAGCCCTGGGACGTAGGTGAAGGTGGCTACCAGGTGGGCAAATTCCCTCCGGGATGGGCGGAGTGGAATGGAAAGTACCGCGATTGTATAAGAGATTACTGGCGCGGCGCCGATAGTATGCTGGGAGAATTTGCCGAGCGTTTTACCGGAAGTCCGGATCTTTACCAGGATGATTACCGCCGCCCTACAGCAA
Organism: Pedobacter sp.; assembly: GCA_036399495.1. Taxonomy (GTDB): domain Bacteria; phylum Bacteroidota; class Bacteroidia; order Sphingobacteriales; family Sphingobacteriaceae; genus Paradesertivirga. Next base: position 7,152 of record DASWMZ010000018.1, on the reverse strand, counting down.
GTATCAACTTTGTAACTGCACACGATGGGTTTACCCTTCATGATCTGGTATCATATAATGAGAAACACAATCTGGCTAATGGGGAAGAGAATAATGATGGGGATAGCCATAACAGATCATGGAACTGCGGAGCTGAAGGTTATACCGACGACGGCGAGATCATTGCTCTTCGAAATAAACAAAAACGCAATTTCCTCACCACACTATTTTTGTCGCAAGGCGTGCCCATGCTGGTTGCTGGCGATGAATATAGCCGCACACAAAATGGGAACAATAATGCGTATTGCCAGAATAATGAAATATCGTGGTTGAATTGGGCTACCGCAGATACTGAACTTCTTGAGTTTACTAAAAAATTAATTCATATACGCAAAAAGCATCCATGTTTTGCACGCCGCCGCTGGTTTAAAGGCCGACCTATTAAAGGCGTCGGCCTGGAAGATATTGCCTGGTTTCAGCCGAAAGGCGAAGAAATGACGGAGGAGAATTGGAAACATGATTTTGCAAAGTCGCTTGCGGTCTATCTCAATGGCCGGGGGCTTCTTACAGTAGGTACCCAAGGCGAACTTATAATTGATGATAGCTTTTATGTGATTTTTAACGCGCATCACGAGCCGTTGGACTTCAAATTGCCGAAAGATATTTACGGAAAAGAGTGGACGAAGATTATCGATACCAGCACATTTAATACGCCGGAAGTTGTTTACAAAGCCGAAGACATTGTAAGAGCCGATAGCCGTTCTGTTATTTTATTACACCATAAAATTCTCGGAAACGATGAAAATAAAGATCTCTAATCGATCCATTGGGGTTAATTTTAATGCAGAAGCTTTTGCAAAAATGTTGGTATGGGCGCCTTACGCAAAAGCGGTGGAAGTAGTTGTAAATGAACATAAAATAATCCCGCTCCAACATTCTGAATTCGGTTACTGGAAAACAATGACTAACGATTTAAAGCCCGGAGATCTTTATAAGATAAGATTAGATGGGGAAAAGGAACTTCCTGATCCCGCATCTCTGTCGCAACCAAATGGCGTTCACGGTCCATCAGAAGCTTTTATATTAGGTGATTTCACCTGGACAGATTCATCCTGGCAAAGCATCCCCCTGGAGGAGTATATTCTATATGAGCTTCATACCGGAACCTTTACTCAGGAAGGTACATTCGAATCAATAGAAGCAAAACTAGATTATCTTAAAAATTTAGGAATCAATGCGATTGAATTAATGCCGGTGGCTCAGTTTCCGGGAAACCGAAATTGGGGATATGACGGCGTTTTGGCATTTGCAGTACAAAATTCATACGGTGGGGCACGCCAACTTCAAAAGCTGGTGGATGCCTGCCATGCAAAAGGTCTAGCGGTTGTGTTGGATGTGGTTTATAACCACGTAGGGCCGGAAGGAAATTATCTTGAAAACTTCGGACCATACTTTACGGCTAAGTACAACACTCCATGGGGAAAAGCTGTCAATTTTGACGATGCCGGCTGCGATGGCGTTAGAAATTTCATCATCGAGAATGCCTTAATGTGGTTCCGCGATTTCCATATTGATGCGCTACGGCTGGATGCGGTTCATGCAATCAAAGATTTTAGTCCGGTACATATCTTACAAGACATAAAGGTTCATGTAGATGAATTGATTGAAAAAACCGGCCGCAAGCATTATCTAATAGTCGAGTCAGATCTTAACGACCCTCGCTTCATAAACCCTATAAAAGAAAACGGTTTCGGTATGGATGCGCAATGGATGGATGAATTTCATCATGCTTTGCGAATTGCTGCAGGAGGGGAGCGTACCGGCTATTATTCAGATTTTAATGGCATAGCTCACCTTGCTAAATCCTATCGGGATGCGTATGTATATGATGGTCAGTATTCACCACATCGGGATAAAAAGTTTGGTGTGAAAGCAGCAAATAATCCGGGCAAGCAATTTATAGTCTTCTCTCAAAACCACGATCAGGTTGGAAATCGGATGCTTGGTGAAAGGACCAGCCAGTTGCTGAGTTTTGAAATGCAAAAACTTTTAGCGGGCGCAGTGTTATTCAGCCCATATCTCCCCATGCTTTTTATGGGCGAGGAGTGGAGCGAGCCGCATCCTTTTCAATATTTTGTAAGTCATACCGATCCTGAGTTGGCCGAAGCAGTTAGAAAAGGGCGTAAAGAAGAATTTGCTGCATTTCATGCGCTAGGAGAAGCACCTGATCCGATGGCAGAAGCAACCTTCGAAAATTCAAAACTTCAATGGGAGATTATTAATCAGGAGCCGCATCAAACCATGCTAAATTATTATAAGCAGCTTATCGCTTTGCGTAAACAGCAGTCTGCCCTAAAGCATTTAAATAGAAAGCATCTTAAAGTTACTCACGATGACGAAAAAAATACATTGATTCTCGGTAGGTGGCATAAAGAGCAGCATCTGATTTGTTTTATGAATTTTTCAAAAATGGAACAATCTGTAGATGTTCCATCAGAAAAATCTGTTTGGTTTAAGCTCTTAGATTCCGCTTCTCCAGAATGGAAGGGGCCGGTTGACAGCGCTCAGAAAATTTCATCAAAAAGAAAACTAAACCTGCCTCCTGAATCTTTCTTAGTGTATTCGAATACACAGATCTAGATTTTCTATGGCACTTGTATCCCGAATTATTTCGGGGTCTCGCATAGTATAGTTTAACATGTATAGACGCTGAAACGAGTTTAGCATACAGCGAACGATGAACTACTTTTTGAAATCTATGAACAATCCTATATCAACCTACCGACTTCAATTTCATAAAAACTTCACCTTCTCTGATCTCGAAAAAGTGATTGCCTATTTAAAGAAATTAGGCGTTGGCACAATTTACGCTTCACCGATTTTCGAATCTGTTCCGGGCAGTACGCATGGGTACGACGGCACGAACCCTCAAACAATCGATCCTGAAATAGGTACGGAAGAAGAATTGCTGCAATTAAGTTCAAAGCTTAAAGAGCACAATATAAACTGGTTGCAAGATATTGTACCAAATCATCTGGCCTTCCATCCAAAGAATTTTTGGTTAATGGATGTTTTGGAAAAAGGAAAGCAATCTGAGTATGCTTCTTATTTTGATATAGACTGGAATCATCAGGAATACAGCGGAAAGCTTCTCGTTCCATTTTTGGGAGCACCCCTTGATGACGTTCTTAAAAATGAATTAACCATTGAGTTTAACGGCAATCGTTTTGTGTTTAAGTATTATGAGGCAGAATTTCCTTTGAATGCCCGTACATACGAAGAGATTTTAAGTGCTGCACCCACAAATCTTCAGGATATCAGTCAGCTTAAACTACAGCTTGAAAATATTCACCAGGTAGAAAGCGCAAAAATTGTTGCTCAGCAATGGAATGAATTTTTGTTGCAACTAACTTCTTTAATGAAAAACGCTGATGTAAATGAATTTATAACAGGTTCGCTTCAAACCTTGAATGCTGATAAGGCTCGCCTCAAAGAAATCGCAGACACACAATTTTATCAATTGGCCCATTGGCAGACAACCGATAGAAAGATTAACTTTCGCCGTTTCTTTACAGTAAACGGCCTTATTTGTCTGAACATTCAGGATGAGCAAGTTTTTGAGCAATTCCACCAATACATTGAATTCTTGCAACAGCAGGGGGTATTTCAAGGCCTGAGAATCGATCATATTGACGGACTTTTAGATCCGGGGGAATACCTAAGCCGCCTACGCAAGCTTGTGGGCGAGGACAGCTATTTAATTGTGGAGAAAATCTTGGGCATAGACGAAAAGTTGCCCACTACCTGGCCAATACAGGGCAATTCTGGTTATGATTTTCTTGCGATAGTAAACAATCTGTTTACCGACGAATCTTCTGAAAAGCAGTTTACAAAGTTTTATAAGAAGCTGACTGACGACAAGCGCTCAATTAAAGAGCAAATTCATGATAAAAAGGCGTTCATTCTTGATCAGCACATGGCTGGTGAACTGGAAAATTTATGCCAGCTTTTTCAGGAGCTGAAGTTAGCCGGAGCGGATGAGGTTGATAAAGAAAGCTTAAAAGGCGCTATCGCGGAGTTCCTGATTCAATGCCCGATTTACCGATATTATGGAGAAGGGTTTCCGTTAACGGAGACGGAGGCAGAATCGCTGGAAAAAATCTTTAACCGTATCAAAGAACGTAAACCCGACTTGAAATCAGCCGCCGTTTTGCTAAAGGAGGTCTTCCTTGTTAATCCCGAAAAGAAAGGCGAGGATTATAAAAGAAAAGCCTTAAAGTTTTATAAACGTTGTATGCAATTTACAGGGCCGTTGATGGCTAAGGGGGTTGAAGATACGCTCATGTATACATATAACCGCTTCATTGGCCATAACGAAGTTGGCGATTCGCCTGAAAACTTCGGCATTAAGCCGGATAAATTTCACGACTTAATGGTTGACAGGCAAGCGAACTGGCCACTTTCTATAAATGCCACCTCAACACACGACACTAAACGTGGAGAGGATGTAAGGGCTCGTTTGAATGTACTTACCGAACTCGGGGAAGATTGGATCGAAACCCTTGAGCAATGGCGGTTTCTAAACCAGGATTTAGTTAAGCAGTACGATCTGGATGCCAACGATGAGTATTTTATTTATCAAACCTTGATAGGTGCTTTACCAATGCCAGGCCAGGATGATGCTGATTTCGAACCCCGCATTCATGAATATCTAACAAAAGCCCTAAGAGAAGCAAAACAACATTCCAATTGGTCAACTCCGAATTTGGAGTATGAAAACTCGGTAAAAAGCTTTGCATCAGCATTGCTGGATAAAGAAAAACCTTTTTATCGCATTTTGCAAAAGTTCAATTGCAAGATTGCCGATTTTGGAATGATTAATTCTTTGTCGCAGGTAGTACTCAAATTTACTTGTCCGGGTGTGCCCGATGTTTACCAGGGATGCGAGTTGTGGGATCTAAGTCTGGTTGACCCCGATAACCGCCGACCTGTTGATTATGAAACCAGACTTAAATCACTGGGAGAATCACAGAGCAGAGACCTCTTGAAGCTTTGGGAAACAAGAGCAGAAGGGCAGATTAAACTTTGGTTAACGCACAGGTTGATACATGCCCGAGGCCAACATGCCGATTTCTTCGCGCAAGCTGATTATATCACATTAAAAGTTAAAGGAAAATATAAAGAGCATATTTTGGCATTCGCAAGGCGGTTTCAAAACCAATGGTTGTTGACTGTAGTTCCTTTGCATCTGGCCAAGTTGAGCAAACTACAAAAACGAGAATTATTAAAATTAAAGTGGAAAGACACATGTGTTATACTTCCAAATGATGTGCCTGCTGAGTTTGCTGACTTATTGAACCAGACACGAGAGAAAGCCGAGGATGGGAAAATTTTTGTTAGTGATATTTTCAAAAAGCTGCCTCTTGCAGTGCTGCGGATAGAGCAGCCATCGAATAACCGCGGCGCTGGAATATTGCTGCATATTACTTCTCTTCCGTCAAACTTTGGTATTGGCGACCTTGGCCCACAAGCCAGACAATTTGCTGATTATTTAAATGCAGGCGGTCAGAAATACTGGCAACTGTTGCCGCTTAATCCTACGGAAAATGGTCAGGGCTATTCGCCCTATAGTGCTATTTCGAGCCTGGCTGGCAATACGCTGTTAATAAGTCCGGAAGGTTTAGTTGAAGACGGGTTGTTAGATAGGAAGCTACTAAAGGAACATGCTATTAAAGGCAAAAGTAAAGTTGATTATGCTGCGGCCTCGAAAATAAAGAACCGCCTCTTTGATGAAGCTTACCATAATTTTAATACTAACACATCTGGCACACTTCATTTATTGTTTCAGGAGTTTTGTCAAGAGGAATCAGACTGGCTAAATGACTATGCACTTTACGTCGCGTTGAAGCAACATCACCTTGGAAAGCCATGGTATGACTGGTCGCTGGAGTACAAAATGAAAAGTGAAGGGGCAGTAAATCAATTTATCAGCGAGAATGGAGGGATACTAGATAAAATAAAGTGGTTGCAGTTCATCTTTTTTAAACAGTGGAATGAACTAAAGTCCTATTGCAGTAAACAAAACATCAAGCTTTTTGGCGACTTGCCGTTTTACGTTAGTAACGATTCCTCTGATGTTTGGGCGAACAAGGAGATCTTTTGCCTGGATCTTGATGGTAAAATGACCAATGTTGCCGGAGTTCCGCCAGATTATTTTAATGATAACGGCCAGCTTTGGGGAATGCCTTTATTCAAGTGGGATGTGTTGAAAGAACGAAATCACGATTGGTGGTTGAAACGGATCAAGAAGAATCTGCAAATGTATGACCTGCTCCGGCTTGATCATTTCCGTGCCTTTTCTACCTATTGGGATGTGCCTGCTACCGAAGAAACCGCCAGAAATGGAGAATGGAAGCCTGGTCCTGGGTCGGACTTCTTTAAGGTCCTTAAACAAGAGTTTGGCGAACTGCCTTTTGTCGCCGAAGATCTAGGCGATGTGGATCAGGCAGTTTATGATTTGAGAGATGAGTTTGGTTTGCCGGGAATGCGCGTGCTGCAATTCTCTTTTGGCGACGACCAGGCGCAGTCGGTTCACAGCCTGCATAATTACAACCTGAATAGTGTGGTTTACACCGGAACGCATGATAACAATACCTCCCAAGGCTGGTATGGGCATGACGCCACAAAACAGATCAAGAAAAATTTAAGAGAGTACGCGGGTGCTAAATCTAAAAAGAAAAAAATTCATCTCGAACTTGGCAAATTAGCGTATTCGAGCGTAGCCAAAATTGTTATTTTACCTATGCAGGATGTTATTGGTTTAGATGAGGATGCCCGGATGAATATGCCTGCATCAATTGAAAAAAATTGGGTATGGAGGTTAAGGCCTGATCAGCTTAAGGAGAAGTATTCTAACAGATTGCGTAAGTGGGCAGAGGTTTTTAATCGCTTATGATGGTGAAGATTTCGTTCAAGTTCGTCGAATTTAGGGAAATTTCGGCCAGATGTTCGGGCGAATCTGGAATTCCCTAAGGTCGAATATTATAACTAAAGGGTGTTGCAGGAAGGAAGAGTGATATAAAATGCGGTTTCCGCGCCCTCCTTGCTATTAAACCAGATTTGGCCCTGATGATCATCGAGTATCTTTTTACAGATATACAATCCTAAATCAAA
>DASWMZ010000017.1:0-5179 GCA_036399495.1 Pedobacter sp. | reverse complement strand
CCTGCTCCGCATTAAGTGGAGTTTCGGAAAGGAGGGAGGCCATGCCAATCACTCCATTCATTGGAGTTCTGATCTCGTGGCTCATGGTTGCTAGAAACACACTTTTAGCCAGGTTGGCTTTGTCAGCTTTTTCACGCTCTTGCTGTAACTCTTTGTTGATATCTAGTAGCTCCTGGGATTGTGCTTCAAGTTCTTCATTTATCGATTGAACTTCATCCGATTGAGCTTCAAGTTGTTCATTAACCGCTAGAAGATTCTCAGCTTGAACTTTCAATTCTTCAGATTGCTGCACCACTTCAGCCGTTCTCAGCTCAACCTGGTACTCTAACTCTTTCTTTTGCTGTTGAACTTGATTAATCCGGTAACGATAAAAAGCAAAAGCGGAGGCCAGTATGCTAACAGTAATTAATGTTCTGAACCACCAGGTAGCCCAGTAAGGAGGAGTTATAATCACTTTAATGGAGGTTCCTTTTTCATTCCATACCCCATCATTGTTAGACGCTTTAACTCTAAATATATACTCACCAGGATCAAGGTTAGTATAGGTTGCAGTTCTTTTATTCCCTACATAATTCCACCTTTTTTCGAAACCTTCCATTTTGTAGGCGTATTGATTGTTTTCTGTAAGAATGTAGTTAATTGCAGCAAACTCAAAAGAAAACACCGACTCTTTATAGCTTAATGTTATTTCTTTAGTTTCCCTTATATCGTTCTTTAAGAAAGAATCTTCATTTGGAAATATGATTTTATTAAATATTTGAAAATCAGATATATAAACAGGTGGGATATAATTATTCGTTTTTATCTCAGAAGGAAAAAAAGAGTTTAAACCATTACTTCCCCCAAAAAAGAACTCCCCATTGCTGGCCTTTACAGCCGCGTGCCCAAATTCTAAGCCTTGAATTCCTTCCGACTTGCGGAATTCTTTTGTTTCTTTAGTCTCCGGATTAAACCTAAACAAGCCATTCGATGTACTAACCCAGAAGTCACCTTTATCGTCTTCAAGAATATCCGAAATTTTATAGTTGTTTAGGATATTGTTCTGCGAGAAGTTTGTAAAAACATTTTTTGCTCTATCAAATAGAAACAGACCCGCACTTCCTACCCAAATCCGGCCTTTTGTATCGCAATAGAACACGTTGGCAGGTTGATCCATTTTATCTCTCTTAAGGTAATAAGTGGAAAACCTGCCTTTAGTATAATTATATAGATTGACGGCCTTATTTGTGCAAATCCAAAAGTTGCCCGTACTATCCTCACCCATTGAGCCAACACTTTCGCCTATAAAATTTGCTTTTTTAGTATCTATTGGTATTAATGTTTTTAATTTTCTGTCGAATAGACTCACACCAGCATTGTAGGAGGCCACCCACAGGTTTCTACGCTCATCTTCATAAATTGAAAGAATATTATTTAAATCAGCATTTTTTTGTTTATAACTGGTAAAAGTTGAGGTTTTCGGATTGTATGAATTAAGCCCACCGGCCCAGGTGCCTACCCATATTGCATTGTCTCTGCCTTTATGTAAACTAATTACTAAATCTGAACTTATGGTTTTTAAATCATTTGGGTTATGTTTAAAAGCTTTAAAAGTGCGGTCTTTTAAGTTCATTATATTAAGGCCGCCCCCATCTGTCCCAATCAGGATATTTCCGTTGCCATCTTCTATAAGCGCTTTTATATCTTTATAACTTAAGGTTTGGTTCGACTTTCCTGCTTTATAATAAGCAAACTTTGTAGCCTCCGGACTATAAATAGCAACCCCTCCGGCACGCGTGCCTATCCAAAGATTCCCTTGCACATCAGTGTATAATGCCGAAACAGATTTATCAGGCAAACTCGTAGGGTTTTCGGGGTCGTTTTTGTAGTTGATAAAGGTATCCGAAACAGGATCATATAAATTTAGCCCCCCATTAACCTGTCCCATCCATAAATTGCCTTTACCATCAATTGATAGACACGAGGGGAAAACATCTTCTGATGAAGTTTTATTATAAAATTTAAATTGGTTTTTTGTAATATTAAGCCTCGACAAGTTGTCTTTGTACGAGCCAATCCATAAATTCCCCCGCTTATCTTCTACAATAGAATGATAGCTTGAACCCTTTAATACTTCTTTGTTATCTAATAAGAGAGGACTATAGGATTGCTTTTTATAATCTAATATATATAAGCCCCTATGTTTTAATATTAGAAAATTTCCCCTTGAGTCTTCAAAGAGCTGTAGAATTCTTCCCCCATTTAAATCTGCTGATTTTTTGGTAAGATTAACATTGGTAAACCGGTTAATTTTAGAGTTAAAAAGGTATAAAGTATTGTCGCAACAAACCCATAAGTTATCTCTTTTATCAATATAAATAGAGGTTATGTAGCTATTTTCCGGAATACCGTTTTTTTGTAAAGTATACTGAATGAAAGAATTTTTATTATAATCGAATCGATTTATCCCTTTATTGGTACCAACCCAAAAATTGCCTTTCTTATCTTGAACAGCAGTTGTTATATAATTGCCGGATATTATAGAGCTATCACCCTGCTTATTTCTGAAAGCCGTAATCTTGTAGCCGTCATACTTGTTTATACCATCAAATGTTCCAAACCACATATAGCCACGATGGTCTTGAACAATCTTTGTAATACTATTGCTTGACAATCCTTGCTCTTTATTCAAGAATTTAAAAATAAGATTGGGTGCCTGACTTTTTGCCGGTATAGAATTTATTGTAAGAAGAAAAAACACTATTAGGAAGCAGCCGTTACTAAGGCCTCTGCGGGTTAAATACATAATTTCCAGATGATAGATATAATTAATTTTTTATACCAACAATACTTGTTTAAGTTACATATTTTCCCGTAACGTTGGTGCTAGCTGTGCCGACCTTAAATAATTAACTGCTGGCGTAACTGGTTGGTGTTCTGGATATAGCTATTTCAGTTGTGTGAAATTTTTGTAATTCTGCTCTCTTGCCCTCGCAAATATGAAAATATATTTAGAAACAAGCTTCAATAGAATATTCGCCGTATTAAAATCCGGAATCCCTACCAAAAAGTATATTAATCCCAAGGTTATGTTATATAATCCTTTAGATAAATAGCCATACTGGTATACCCTTAAACAGAAATTAGTTTGTAAATTCGAACTTCTGATGAAAAATTACAAAAAGTACTACACCATTGCCGCATCTCCCGAAGAAGTATATTTAGCACTTACAGTTCCAGCAACTATAAGTTTGTGGACAGGGGAGGAAGCTGAAATGTCGGATGTCCCGGGATCTGAGTTTTCCTTATGGGAGGGAAGCATCGTTGGTAAAAATCTCGAATTTGAATATGCGAAAAAGATTATCCAACAGTGGTACTTTGGCGATCAGGAGGAACCTTCAATTGTGACTATTAAACTTCATTCCGTAAAGGAAGGAACATCGGTTGAACTACTGCATACTAATATTCCTGATACCGAGTACGAAGAAATAACAGAAGGATGGGATTTAACTTATTTTAATTCTTTGCAAGACTTTTACAACTGATCCAAAAGCGAATCTTAACGTCCTCTTTTGTGTAACCGGTATAACTGAACGCCATGGGGTGGAATCTGCACTTTCAGCGTTGTTGCAGTAGTACCAATATCACGATATTTCCACAAATTCCGGTTATTGAATTCTGAACGATCTTAGCTATTGGACTAAGTTTTGCTTTAATCAGTTAAACGAATTATGCCCGAAGGACCTTCAATTGTTATTCTAAAGGAAGCTGTATCATCTTTCAAAGGTAAAACCGTAGTCTTAGCTGATGGAAACACAAAAGCGATTGATTTAAGCCTTTTGGAAAATCAACAAATATTGGATTTCAAAAGCTGGGGCAAACATTTTCTTATCTGTTTTAACGACTTCAGTATCCGCATTCACTTTATGCTTTTCGGTTCATACCGGATCAATGAGTCAAAATCAACACCAGTTAGACTTTCATTGAAGTTTGATGATGGAGAATTAAATTTTTATGCTTGTTCGGTTGTATTACTTGATAAGCCCCTCGATGACTTGTACGATTGGACAGCTGACGTGATGAGTAAGAATTGGAATCACGATAAAGCTTTTAATAAACTTAGATCCCAACCCAAAACCCTCGCTTGCGATGCACTTCTGGATCAGGATATATTCGCCGGTGTGGGTAACATCATCAAAAATGAAGTTTTGTTTAGAATCCATTTACACCCTCTAAGTGCCCTTGGGGAGATTCCAGATGATAATTTGCATGAATTAATAAAAGAAGCGGTGAATTATAGTTTCGACTTTTTAAAATGGAAAAAAGAGTTTACTTTGAAGAAACATTGGCTTGCGCATACCAAAAAAATCTGCTCGCGAGATAATGTACCATTTATGAAAAAGCATTTAGGAAAAACAAAAAGAAGATCTTTTTATTGCGAAATCTGTCAACGTTATTTCGGTACTGAATTAATTCCATAAATGGCAGAAGATTTAAGCATTGCAAACGGTAGTAAACAGCAAAAGTATCAGTCACTAATCCCTCAAATCAAAGCTTTAGTAATTGGTGAGGATGATTTAATTGCTAACCTTGCAAACATTGCCGCAGGTCTTAAAGAACAATTCAATTTTTTATGGGTGGGATTTTATCTTGTGAAAAATAATCAGTTGGTTTTGGGGCCTTTCCAGGGGCCTGTCGCCTGCACTCGTATTGCATTAGGTAAAGGTGTTTGTGGTAGCGCCTGGCAAAAAGCACAAACAATTATAGTGCGAGACGTTAACACTTTTTCAGGCCATATTGCTTGTAGTTCTTTATCTAAGTCTGAGATAGTTATCCCCTTAATTCTTAATGGAGAGGTAACGGGAGTACTCGATGTCGACAGCGAATTCGACGCTTATTTTGACGAAACAGATAAGTACTATCTTGAAGAGATTGTTAAACTCCTTCAAGATATTGAACCCAAAAGTTAATTTAATGCTTTTCAAGCTTTTGATACCGGTTTTTTTACCAGCTTCTCAGCCTTTTTATCTGCAGTTTCCTTCAGCTTTTGTACTAGTATTTCAAGATTAATAGGTTTAGAAATATAGTCATTCATTCCTGCTTGCAAACAAGCCTCCCGATCTTCCGGCAATGCATTAGCTGTCATGGCAATAATTACAGGCTGCTTAACATTACTTTGTCGTATGTATCGCGACGCTTC